>NZ_JBEXJK010000228.1:0-13659 GCF_040609095.1 Kitasatospora sp. NPDC004799 | reverse complement strand
GCCGCCGTCCGGGTGGTCTGTCGAGACCGCGCCTGGCGCGCCGCGCCGCGCTCGCCGGGTCGGCGAAGCGGGTGCCCGCCGCGCGGGCGCGCGACTCGGCGATCTCGGCGTAGGCGGCGTCGCGGCCCGCCCAGTGCGAGCCCTCGACGGACTTGCCGCGCTCCAGGTCCTTGTACACCTGGAAGAAGTGGGTGATCTCCAGCAGGTCGAACTCGCGCAGGTCGCCGATGTCCCGCAGGTCCGCGTAGCGCGGGTCGCGGGCCGGGACGCAGAGCACCTTCTGGTCCGGGCCGCGCTCGTCGCGCATCACCCACATGCCCACCGCCCGGCAGGTCAGCACGCAGCCGGGGACGGCCGGCTCGCCGCCGAGCACCAGGGCGTCCAGCGGCTCGCCGTCGCCGCCGAGGGTGCCCTCGACGTAGCCGTAGTCAGTGGGGTAGGCGGTCGCCGTGAAGAGGGTGCGGTCCAGCCGGATCCGGCCCGCCACGAAGTCCATCACGTACTTGTTCCGCGACCCCTGCGGGATCTCGATCATGACCTCGAACTCCACCGCGGCCTCCTCCTGGGCTCCTGGAGGGAATTGTCCGCCGTCCGGGCGGCCACCGAAAGCACCCCCGCCGTTCAACCGGCTCCACTACCATCCGACCCATGGGGAGTTGGCGGGTCACTGTCCTGGACCACCACCGCCGCGGGGGCGGCCGGCCGCAGGGGCTCCCGGAGGGGCCGCTGGCCCACCGGGACGGGGTGGAGCTGCACGTCCGGAACGGCGGGCTCGCCTGCGTCGACGCCGCCGGCACCGTCCGCTGGCAACGGCCCTGCCCGGGCCGCCCGAACGCGGCGCACCTCTCCTCCGGGCGGGCCCTGGTCACCACCGACTCCGTCGAGTACACCGCCTGGGGCCACCTCGGACCGGCCCTGCTGCTGGACCTCGCCGACGGCACCACCGTCGCCGAACTGCGCGGCGAGCGCGGCGCGGCCCTCGGCGGCGGCCGCTTCGCGCTCGGCCTGGCGGGCTACGACGCCTTCGACACCCGGGCCTACGACCGGGACGGCACCCTGGTCGACTCCTGGCGCAGCTACGGCCACTACGTGGTCGGCGGCGGCCTGCGGGTGGTCGAGACGGACCGCCGCCACCCCACCGGGAGCCGGGTGGTCCGCCTGCTGCCCGGCGGCCGGATCGAGCGCGGCCCGCAACTCGCCGACCCGCAGGCCCCGGCACCGCTGGTGCTGCCGGACGGCACCCTGCTGGTGCTGGACGCGGGAGTGCTGCGCGCGGTCGGCCGGGACCTGGACGACGCCGTCCTGGCCGAACTCCTCCCGCTGGCCCCGCAGGAGCAGCCGCGCTTCACCGGCTCGCTGCACCGCACCGCCGACCGCCTCACCGTCGACCTGGTCGAACGCCACCCCACCCGGATGGGCGCCTACACCACCCACACCTGGACCCTCGCCCTGCGGGAACGCTAGATCTCGATTGTGCGGCGGAACTGACGGCCCGACAGTGCTTCGTCCACGATTCCCCTACGGTGGCGCCTGCAACAACCGTCACCATGCAAGAGGGGGCACGCCCATGTCCCGGAGCCGGAAGCTCCACCGCCTCAGCAACCCCGACGTCGACGAGCGCCGAGCCCAGCGCGCGCTGTTCCGTCACCTCCGCGACGACACCAACGCCAATCGCGGCCGGATGGCCAAGCGCGTGCGCGAACTCCAGCTCCTGCTGGCGATGGACCCGGTCGAGTTCGAGGGGCTGATCGCCCGGCTGATGGAGGCGATGGGCATGAAGGTCGAGCTCACCGCCCGCTCGCGGGACGGCGGGGTGGACGTCCGCGGCATCGACCCGGACCCGTTCCGCGGCGGCAACGTCATCGTGCAGGTGAAGCGGTACCGGGACACCGTGGCGCCCTCCGCGGTGCGGGACCTGTACGGGACCCTGCGGCACGACCAGGCCGCGACCAAGGCCGTCCTGGTCACCACCAGCAGGTTCGGCCCCAGCTCGCACCAGTTCGTCGCGGGCAAGCCGATCACCCTGCTCAACGGCGCCGAGTTGGTCGGGCTGCTCAAGCACCACGGCTTCCACGAGGTGTTCGCGGACGCCCGGGACGGCGCCGAGGCCGACGCCCTGGACGGCCTGCCCGCGATCGAGGTGGCGAGCGAGCCGTCCCGGCTGCTGCTGCACTGGACCGGGGAGGAGGAGTACGACATCGCCGCCCTGGTCTGCGCGGGGAACGTGGCGCTCTCCGACGACCACCTGGTGTTCTACAACAACGCTTCGACGCCCGACGGTTCGGTGCGGCTGGTGACCGGCTACGGCGACGCCAACGCCTGCCTGATGGTCGACTTCGACGCGCTGCCCGCCGAGGTCGACCGGCTCGTCGTCATCGCCGCCGCCGACACCGAGAACCACCCCGGGGCCACCATGGGCGGGTTCGCCGGGCCGGCGCTGATCCTGGAGGCCGGGGACGGGCAGGACGCGGCCGTGGTGCACCTGGCGGACGGCGCGGAGACCAACACCGCGATGCGGCTCGGCCGGTTCGACCGCGAGCCCTCCGGGGACTGGGAGTTCACCCCGGCCCTGGCCGGCTACCCCGGCGGACTGCGCCAGGCCGTGACCGCGTACGGGCTGGAGGTCGTGGACGCCTGAGGGGTCCTGGACGCCTGACGGGGGCGGGGCGCCCGGGGTGGGCGCCCCGCCGCACGGGGGTCAGTGCACGACGGGGAGTTCCAGGACCGAGCCCCGGGCGCCGCCCCAGCCGATCCGGTACTCCGCCCGGCCGTCGGCGGGGAGCAGCTGGAAGGAGTCCGGGTTGGCGGCGGCGACGGTGAGCCTGATCCGGTCGCCGGAGCGGAACAGCACCGAGACGGGCTGGAGGTCGACGGTGACGCGCTGGGCGCTGCCCTGCGGGAATTCCTGGGCGTCCCGGGCCGCGTAGCTGCGCGGCGTGCGCAGCCGGCGCCAGTCCGGGTTGGTCCGGCGGTCGGCCACCGCCCGGTCGGTCAGGGCGAGTTGGCCCTCCGTGAGGTAGGTGACCCGGCCGTCCGGCGCGACGTCCTCCAGGTAGACGTGCAGGGCGCCGCGGGCCGAGCCCGCCAGGCCGGTGACGTCGAGGGTGACCGTGCCGTTGCCGGTGACCCGGGTGTCGGCGGCCAGCGGCACGGTGGTGTAGCTGAGCAGCTTGGCGTCGACGGCGGCGCGGTCGGGGTAACTGACCTCGTCCCCGGTGAGGTTGGTGTTCCAGCGGTCCAGCGGGCCGGTGCCCGCGGTCGGGTCGAGGCGCAGCGGGTCGGAGCCGGTGCGGCGGTCGTCCGGCCGGGCGCCGAGGGTGCCGCCCTCGCCGAGGGGGAACCGCCGGGTGTGGGTGCCGGGCACCGGCCAGCGGGCGGTGGTGCGCCAGACGTCCTCGTTGAAGGTGTAGTAGTGCACCTGCCGCCGGCCGTCCGGGCGGGCGTCGCCCCGGACGTAGCGGTCGAAGAAGTCGAGCACCCGCCGGTCGTTCTCGGCGCGCTCCTGCGCGGTGAGCGGGCGGGCCGGGTGGAACGGGTCGGCGAGCCAGTGGGCGCCGTGGTTCCAGGGGCCGATCCAGACGTCCTGGGTGTTGGACAGGCCGGTGAACTGGGAGAGCACCCCGTTGGCGGTGCCCGCGTCGAGCCAGCCGGCGCTGGTCAGGACGGGCACCCGGCCGGCCTCGACGGCCTCGCCGCGCTCGCCGACGCTGCCGACCGTCCAGCTCTTCGGGCCGTCCCGGTAGTCGCGGTGGACACCGGTGTTCGCCATCTCGACCAGGTTGGCGTTGCCGGCGTGCTCGGCGCGCGCGGCGGCGAGCAGGGCCGGGCCGTCGGGGCCGTCGACCGGGCGGGGCTGGAGGCCGGTCAGGCCGGTGTCCGCGCAGAGCTTCCGGGTCCGCTCGTCCGTCGCGCAGGTGGTGCCGCCGGCCTGGTCGAGGATGCGCAGCAGCAGCGCGTACGGGGCGATCCGGGGTTCGATCTGCACGCCGCCGGGGCGCACCAGGTCCTCGTACGGGTCGAAGTCGTAGGAGATCGGGGCGGCGGCGGTGATGTGGTGGTTGCCGAGGGAGGTGGCGAGCATCGCGGTGTCGCCGCCGTAGGAGATGCCGGTGGTGCCGATCCGGCCGTTGGACCAGGGCTGGGCGGCGATCCAGTCGCTGAGCGGGCCGCTGTCGGCGATCGCGTCGGCGCCGAGTTCGGAGGTGAGGGTGCCGAAGGAGGCGCCGGTGCCGCGCAGGTCGGCGACCACGTAGGCGTAGCCGCGGGCGGTCCACTGCCGGGCCTCGGCACCCGCGCCGCCGGGTTCGCCGATCCGGACCGCGGCCCGCCAGTAGCGCTGGGTGACCAGCACGGTGGGCAGCCGGGCGCCGGCCCGGGTGCCCGCGGGCAGGTGGACGTCGACGGCGAGGCGGACCCCGTCCGGCATGGTCACGTAGCGCGACCGCAGTTGCGGCTCGGCCGGCCCGGCGGCCTCGGCGGCGGCCGGGGCGGCCGCGAGCCCGAGGACGGCCGCGGCGGCGACCAGCGCCGCCAGCGGGCGGCGCACCGGCCCCCGCCTCCACCGGAGGGCCGCCTTCCGGGGGGCTTCCGCCGGGCGCGGACCGGCTCCGGCCGCGGCGTCCCCCGCCTCCGCGCTGCCGAAGGGCTGCTGACCTGCTGGATGGCTCATGCGACGACCTGGCCTCTCCCGTCCGAGCGAGTAGCGTGGTCCCGTCCCCCACCGCGATGGGACCACGGGCGCCGGGCCGGCCGCCAGAGCGCGCTACCCCGAGACGACCCCGATCCGTCCCTGGCTCTGCCCTGACTCCTCGCCGGCCGGCTCCTCACCGGCTGACTCCTCGTCGGCCGGCTCCTGGCCGGCGCCGGTACGGCCGCCCCCGAAGTCGCGCACCGCCTCGGTGACGATCGCCTCCAGCCGGGCGTGGTGGGCGCCGCGCCAGTAGGCCTGGCCGCAGTCGGTGCACTGGGCGAAGGCGTCGTAGGAGCGCTCGGTGCCGTCCCGCAGCTGCTCGCGCACCGAGGTCTTGGTGGCCGGGAGCAGCGTTCCGTTGCAGGTGGTGCAGCGGCTCCAGGGGGTGAGCGGCGGTGTGAACCGGGAGAGCACGTCGCGCAGTTGCTCGGCGGGGCGGTGGCTGTAGACGTAGGCGCCGGCCCACAGTTCGCGGCGGCGCAGCAGGCCGCGGTCGCGGGAGAGCATGATCCGCTGTTCGGCCGCCGAGCGGGCGGCGAGCGCGGCGTCGCCGATGTCGGGGTTCTCGTACGCGGCGTCCACGCCGAGCAGGCGCAGCCGGCGGGCGAGGGTGCCGAGGTGGACGTCGAGCAGGAAGCGCGCCGGGACGGGCGAGGGCTGCGGCCTGGTCACGGCCTGGACGGCGATCTCCTCGCCGTCGGCCGGGACGTGGGTGTCGGGCACCGCCCGGCCGTCCACCAGCAGGCCGCCCACCTCGGTGAGCGGGACGCCCAGGGACTCGACGACGTGGCCGAGCGTGGAGGTGCCGTCGGTGCGCAGCGCGGTACGGCCGGCCCGCCGGGGCGCGGAGACGAAGAGGTGCAGCTCGGGGGCGAAGTCGAGCCAGATCTGGGGTCGGTCCACGCGGCCAGCATGCCAGCGGGCGGCGGGCCGGGGCCACCGGGTTTCCGGGCCCCGCCCCGCCACGCGCGGCCCCGCCCTGCCACGCGCGGCCCCGCACCCCCGCCCGCCACCACGAGGAACGACCTCAGGCCTGCGCCGCGCCCGCGACCGCCGGCGCGGGCGGTTCCACCGCGTGATCGCGGTCCCGCGCCGCCCAGCGGGCGACCGGCCCCATCGCGTACCCCGCGGCGAGGAACACCCCGCCCAGGACCAGCCAGCCGGCCAGGCCGCCGTCCAGCAGCAGCGCGGTGAGCAGCAGCGGCCCGAGGGTGCGGGCGACGGCGACGCCGGTGCCGAAGAAGCCCTGGTACTGGCCGATCCGCCCGGGCGGGGCGAGGTCGAAGGCGATCTGCCAGCTGCCGGCCGACTGCCGCATCTCCCCGGCCACCTGCAGGACGGAGGCCGCGACCAGCAGCGCGCCGACCGCCCAGACCGGCACGTCCAGCGCGGACAGTCCGAAGACGGCGCAGGAGCCGAGCAGCAGCACACCGGCGGAGCGGACCGCCCGGGCGGCCGGCTCCAGTCCGCTGACCCCGCGCGCCGCCCGGACCTGGAAAGCCAGCACCGCAAGGGTGTTGAGCACGAAGAGCGCCGAGCCGAGCCAGCCGATCCCGGGGGCGCGCGCGGCGATCCAGAGCGGGATGATCAGGCTGAGCAGCGGCATCCGCAGCAGCAGGACGGCGTTGACGGCGGTGACGGCGGCGTACCGGCGGTCGCGCAGCACGGCGAGCCGCGGCCCGGCGTCCGACGGCCCCGCCGCGGGCGGGGCCTCGGGCAGCCGCCGCAGCACCAGCGCGCCGAGCAGGAAGCCGAGCGCGGTGACGGCGAAGGCGGCCAGGTACGCGGCGCGGGTGCCGACGCCGAGCGCGATGCCGCCGATCGCCGCGCCGACGGCCAGTCCGCCGTTGAGGGTCGACTGGATGTGGGCGAGCAGCGCGGTGCGCTGCGCGGGCGGCACCAGGGCGGCGACCAGTGCCTGCCGGGCGGCGGTCAGGCCGGACTGCGCGG
This sequence comes from Kitasatospora sp. NPDC004799, assembly GCF_040609095.1. Taxonomy (NCBI): domain Bacteria; kingdom Bacillati; phylum Actinomycetota; class Actinomycetes; order Kitasatosporales; family Streptomycetaceae; genus Kitasatospora; species Kitasatospora sp. NPDC004799. Next base: position 7,019 of record NZ_JBEXJK010000228.1, on the reverse strand, counting down.
TGGCGTAGAGGCAGACCGCGAGCAGGAACAGCGGGTAGGAGCGGATCACCAGGAAGGCGGCGACCACGGCGGCCGTGCCGAGCGCGAGCGCCACCGAGGTGCGGCGCGGGCCGCGCCGGTCGGCGAGGTGGCCGAGCGGGACGCCGGCGAGGGAGCCGAGCGCCCAGGCGAGGGTGAGGCCGAGCCCGAGGGCGGTCGGCGACATCCCGACCACCCGGGTGAAGTAGAGGGCGGAGCAGGTGTAGTAGGCGCCGTCGCCCACGGCGGCGGCCAACTGGGCGGCCGCAAGGGTCCGTTGGGGCCCGGCTGGCGGCAGGAGGCCCCCGTGCGGGGTGCTCCGGCGCAGGACGTCCCGACCCGGGACCCCCGGACGGGCGGCGCGGTCGGTCGGCATGCCCCCTCCTTCACTCGTTCGCGGGCGCCGTCCGCCGTGCGCCGTCCGCCGACCGGGACGGCCGGGCGGTCACCCACACGCGTCCCCGGCCGTAAACGTCCTCACGGTCCGTCACCCTTGTTCGCTGCGGCCGGACGGGCGGCGCGCGGAGTCGCCCTCCGCGACCGCCACCTCCGGCGCACCCCCGACCCTACGGGGAAACCGGCCCAGTGCACCGGTCCAGTGATCAAGGAATTCCCTGGGCCAATTCGCCGCACCGCCGCACCGCCGACCGACCGCTGAACCCGCGTGCGAGGGGCGTCAGTTGGCGCCTCCCGGCCCTTCCGGGCGGTCCTGCCCCGGCCTCGCCCGCGCCGCCGAAGCGCCGTCCGTACCCGCTCCGAATCCGCTTCCGCCGACCGTCACACAACCGTGATCGGGCCTGCCAGGGGCCAACTTTGACCGTGTTGACCCGTCAGTAGCGCCCTTTTATGCTCAACGGCGTTCGCGATCCGGCACCGGGCCGGGGCCGCCCCGCCCGCCCGTTCCGTCGCCGTCTCCGGCTCGAAGGGTGTCCTCCCATCAGCACCTCCACCGCCCCCTCGGACTCCGCCGGACACCCTGGCGACACCGGACACCCGCGCTCCCACTCCGTCCCGAACACCGTCGACGCCGCCGCCCCGGACACCGCCGGGGCCCCGGACGCCCGGGCGACGGACGTCCGAACGACGGACGCCGGAACGACGGACGCCCCGGGGACGGAGCGCGGCCCCCGCCGCCGCCGCTTCCTCACCTACCTGCTGGCCGCGCCGACCCTCACCGTCGCCGCCGGCCTCGGCCCCGACGCCGCCGCGACCGCACCCGCCCGGGCCACCGTCCCGACCCCCACCCCGGCCGCCCTCCCGGTGCGCGAGACCGCCCTCCCCCCGCGGCTGGCCGGCCTGCCCGGCATCCCGGACATCGTCGACCTCGGCGACGCGATGATCATCGCCGGCCTGCCGACCGCCCACCTGCTGGTCCTCGAGGTCACCCCGGCCGGCCGCGCCGCGCTCCACCTGCCCCGGCTGGAGGTCGGCCAGGGCCTCACCACCGCGATCGCCATGATCGTCGCCGAGGAGCTCGACGCCCGGCTCTCCGACGTCGACGTCCCGCTCTCCGACGGCCGCCCGGAACTGCGGTTCAACCAGCTGACCGGCGGCTCCAACTCGATCCGCTCGCTCTACGACCCGGTGCGCGCCGCGGCCGCCGCCGCCCGGGCCCGGCTGGTGACCGTCGCCGCCGAGCGCTGGAACGTTCCCGCGACCACCCTGCGCACCGCCGACTCCGCCGTCCTCGCCCCCGACGGCCGCCGCCTCGGCTACGGCGAGCTCGCCGCCGCGGCGGCCACTGTCGCCGCACCCGCCGTCCCGGCCATCCCCAAGCCCCCCGGCCAACTGCGCCTGGTGGGCCGGCCGACCGGCCGGATCGACGCCCGCGACATCGTCACCGGCCGGGCCGTGTACGCCGGGGACCTCAAGGTCCCGGGCGCCGTGCCCACCGTGGTCGCCCGCCCGACCACCGTCAACGGCACCCTGAAGTCGCTGGACGCCTCCGCCGCCCGCGCGATGCCCGGGGTCCTCGGCGTGGTGCAGATCCCGACCGGCGTCGCCGTCCTCGCCGAGACCTTCGACCAGGCGCTCAAGGCCCGCGACGCGCTGCGCACCACCTGGAACCCGGGCCCGGTCGCGCACCTGTCCGACGCCGACGTACGGTCCCAGCTGCGCGCCGCCCACCTGCCGTCCCTCCCGCCGCCGCCGTTCTCCCACCGGGTGGAGGCGGAGTTCGACTTCGCCTTCGTCAACCACGCCCCGATGGAGGTGCTCACCGCCGTCGCCGACGTCCGGCCGAACCGGGCCGAGCTGTGGTTCGCCTCGCAGAGCCCGATCGTCGCCCAGGGCACCATCGCCGCCGAACTCGGCCTGCCGGAGAAGGCCGTCACCGTCCACGTGGTGCGCGGCGGCGGCTCGTTCGGGCGCCGGCTGTTCTTCGACGCCGCCCTGGAGGCCGCCCAGGTCTCCAAGGCCGCCGGCCGCCCGGTCAAGCTGATGTGGACCCGCAACGACGACATGCGCCACGGCCGGGTCCGCCCGGCCAGCCACCACATCGTCCGGGCCACCTACGGCCTCGGCCAGGTGTTCAGCTGGGCGCACCACGTGGCCGGCGTCCGCACCGACCTCGGCCACGGCCTCGGCGACATGCTCACCGCCGCCGGCTACCAGCTCCCGCTGGCCGGGCTCACCGCCTCCGAACTGTTCTTCCTGCTCACCGAGAAGGTCCCGTACGACGTCGGGGTGCCCACCCAGCTGCTCGCCGAACTGCCGCTGGAGCTGCCCACCGGCAGCTGGCGCTCGGTCTACTCGGGCACCGTCCGGGTCGCCGACGAGATCGTGATGGACGAACTCGCCCGCCGGATGGGCGAGGACGAACTGGCCTTCCGCCGCGCCCGGATGCGCAGCGCCGCCGGACGGGCGGTGCTGGACGAGCTCGCCGCGCGGGGCCGGTGGGGCCGCCCGATGCCCCCCGGCCACGCCCAGGGCATCGGCTACCACGACGAGCACAGCGCCTGCGCCGGCTACCTGGTCGAGCTGGACGCCACCGACCGGGCCAACCCCCGGGTGACCAAGGCCGTCGTCGTCGCCGACGTCGGCCGGGTGATCAACCCCAGGGGTCTGGAGGCCCAGCTGACCGGCGCGCTGGTCGACGGCATCTCGGTGATCCTGCAGGCCGGCAACCACCTGGACAACGGCGCCTTCCGGGAAGGGAGTTTCGCCGATTTCCGCTACGCCCGGCAGCGGCACACCCCGCCGGTGGTCGAGGTCCACCTGATGCCGCCGAGCGGACCGCCGGGCGGCGCGGGCGAGTTGGGCGTCCCGGCCGCCTCCGCCGCCGTCGCCAACGCCTACGCCCGGGCGACCGGCACCAGCCCGCGCTCCTTCCCGATCGACTTCTGATCCCCGACCGCCGTCCGGCCGCCGACCGCCCTCCGACCACCGGCAGCCGTCCCACCACCAGCTGAGGAATCCCGAGCCCCATGCCCACCCACACCTTCGTCCTCAACGGGCGGCCCGTCACCGTCGAGGCCCCGGACGACATGCCGCTGCTCTGGGTCCTGCGCGACAAGCTCGGCGTCACCGGCCCCAAGTACGGTTGCGGGGTGGGCGTCTGCCGCGCCTGCACCAGCCACCTGGACGGCCAGGAGTTCCAGCCCTGCACCCGGTCCGTCAAGGACTGCGCGGGCCGCACCGTCACCACCATCGAGGGCCTGGCCGACGGCGAGGTCCTGCACCCGGTCCAGGAGGCCTGGCTCGCCTGCGACGTCGCGCAGTGCGGCTTCTGCCAGCCGGGCCAGATCATGACGGCCGTCGCCCTGCTGCGCCGCACCCCGAACCCGACGGACGCGGACATCGACCAGATCCAGAACATCTGCCGCTGCGGCACCTACCCGCGCATCCGCGAGGCGATCAAGCAGGCCGCCGCGCGACAGGCGACCGCCCGGCAACCCGCCGCCCGACAGCCCACCAAGCACTGACCCGGGCCGGCGCCGCCGTTCGCCCCCTGGCCCCACTGGTCCGGACCACCTAGGCTGACCGGACACGCCGGTCCGCCGCCGGGCGAACGATCCGACCAGCCAAGGAGGGTGACGCATGATCAGGCGCCGTTCGCTGCTCGCCCTCGCGGGTCTGGGCGGGGCCGCCGCCCTGCTGCCCGCCGGGCCCGCCCAGGCCGCCGCGCCGCGCACCGCCGCCCCGCCGAGCACCGTCGGCCCGCTGCGCACCGTCGCCCCGCCGAGTACCATCGACCTGCCCACGCCCACCGTCGGCCGGCCGGTCGGCACCACCAGCCTGCACCTGGTCGACCACGACCGCCCCGACCCGTTCGCACCCGTCCCCGGCCCGCGCGAGCTGATGGTGCAGCTCTGGTACCCGGCCGGCGGCACCGCCGGCCGGCCCCGCGCGCCCTACACCACCCCGCGGGTCGCGGCCGCCATCGAACAGGGCCTGCCGCTGGACGCGGGCACCCTCGCCCTGGTCCGGCCCACCGCCCGCGTCGACGCGCCCGTCCACCCCGGCCCGCTCCCCCTGCTGCTGCTCGGGCACGGCCGCAAGGGCGGTCGCAGCAACTGCACCGCGCTGGCCGAGGAGTTGGCCGCACACGGCTACCTGGTCGCGGCCGTCGACCACACCTACGACGCCGCCGCCGTCGAGTTCCCGGACGGCCGGGTGGTGCGCAGCGTCCTGTCGGAGGACCCGCCGGACTGGGACGCCGCCGAGCGCGCGGAGATCGCCGCGCGGGTCGGCGACCTGCGCTTCGTCACCGGTCGACTGACCGGCCGCGGCCTGCCGTTCCGGGTCGACGAGGAGCGGATCGGCGTGTTCGGCCACTCCATGGGCGGCGCCGCGGCCGCCGAGGCGCTGCGCCAGGACCCGCGCTTCCGGATCGGCCTCGACCTCGACGGCGGCCTGTTCGGCTCGCCCGTCCCGGAACTCGGGCTGGACCGGCCGTTCCTGCTGCTCACCGCGCTCGACGACCACGACACCTGGCGGCGCTGGCGCGAGCACCACCACGCCTGGGGCCGGCAGCTGCGCACCCTGGGCGCGGGCCACCTCAGCTTCACCGACCTGCCGCACGCCGCCCTCCCCGGCAACCTGCCGAGCCACGTCCCCGCCGAGCTCTGCACCGCCCTGCTCGGCACCCTCGCCCCCGCCCGCGCCACCGAGCTCACCCGCGGATACGTCCGGGCCTTCGCCGACCACTTCCTCCGCGACCGCCCCGCCCCGCTCCTCGACGGCCCGTCACCGCGACACCCGGAGGTCGAGTTCCGCTGGAGCCGCTTCCGGACGGCGGCCGGACGGCGGCCAGACGGCGGCTAGACGGCGGCTTCCGGGTCGCGGCCGAAGAAGGCGGCGAGCCGGTCGTACGCCGGGGCGTCCTCGGGGACGTCGACGGCGGGCCCGAAGGCGTGGTGCTCCTCCTCGGCGCCGCGGTACTCGGGCTTGAGCGCACCGCCGGCCCAGGCCAGCGCGGCGTCCGCGACCTCGTGGTCCAGGCCCTCGGTGGACTGGCCGGTGGCCCGGGCCAGGTCCCAGCCGTGGACGGCGAATTCGGCGATCTGCTGGTCCACCGGGAAGCGGGCCGGCACGGTGCCGACGCCGGGGAGTTCCAGGGTGCCGCCGAGGTCGCCGGCCGCGCGCCAGGCGTCGACCAGCTCCTCCGCCCCCGCCTCGAAGGCGTGCAGCCAGTCCTCCTCGACCCGCTCGAAGGGCTGCGACCAGTCCGGCTGCCCGCCCCGCGCCCGTACGGTGAACTGCCGCAGGTCGTCCAGGAGATGGCTGACCAGGTCGCCGACGTCCCAGGAGCGGCAGGGCGTCGGGTGCCAGGCCAGCTCGACACCGGTGCCGTCGATCAGCCCGGCGGTCTGCGCGAGGGCCCGGGCGAGCAGCTCGATCGGGTCTTCCGCTGCGGTCATGGCACACCTCTCGGTACGGGTCCCGGTGCGGGCGCACGGTGTCAGGCCGGGTGATCGTAAGCGCGGACGCCGACCACCGCCCGGCACGACACCGTGCCCCTCGCCCCGGTGTCAGGCGGCGAAACCGCCGTCCACCGCCAGTTCGGCGCCGCTGACGTACCGGCCTTCGTCGCCCACCAGGTAGGCGACGGCGGCGGCGACCTCCGCGCCGGTGCCGAAGCGGCCGAGCGCGGTGAGCCCGGTCTGGAGCTCCGCCGCGGGGCCGTCGGCCGGGTTCATATCGGTGTCGATCGGCCCGGGGTGGACCAGGTTGGCGGTGATCCCGCGCGGCCCGAGCTCCCGGGCCAGCGCCTTGGTCAGGCCGATCAGCGCGGCCTTGCTGGTCGCGTACAGCGTGGTGCCGGGGAAGGCGACGCGCTGGGCGACGCAGCTGCCGATGGTGACGATCCGCCCGCCCTCGGCCAGGTGGGCGGAGGCCGCCCGGGCGTACAGGAAGGGCGCCCGGACGTTGACCTCCAGCGTCCGGTCGACGTCCTCCAGCGAGAGCTCGCCGATCGGGCCGAGGACGCCGACCCCGGCGTTGTTCACCAGGACGTCCAGCCTCCCGAACCGCTCGACGACGGCCTCGACCACTCCCTGCACCGCCTCCGGGTCGGCGCTGTCCGCCCGGACGGCCCAGCCGTTCCGCCCCATCGCGGTGATCTTCGCCGCGATCTCCTCGGCCGGCTCCGCGCCGCCCTGGTAGGTCAGCACCACGTCGGCGCCGTCCTCGGCCAGCCGCAGGGCGACCGCCGCCCCGATCCCCCGGCTGCCGCCGGTCACCAGGGCGACCTTGCCGTCGAGGCGGTTGACACCGTTGACGCCCGTGCCGCCGTTGACCGCTGCCGCGCTGTTCATCGTCATATCTCCAGAACTCCTCGTTCCGATCTCGGACATGAGGTGATCCTGCTCCGAGGCGCCTCAAACCTCCGGCGGTATTCGGACGTTGCGTTCAACGTTCAACCATGCCGGAAACGCGCCCCTCACCCCGGCGCGCGCACCGGCTACCGGTGGGACGACCCGACCGCCGGCAGGAACGGCACCCGCCAGCCCCAGGCCAGGAACGCCGCGTCCGACTGCACCGCCGTCATCAGCGACAGC
>NZ_JBEXJK010000227.1:0-13679 GCF_040609095.1 Kitasatospora sp. NPDC004799 | reverse complement strand
GTCGATCCCGGCCCGCTCGAAGGCCTCCCAGGAGGTCTCCAGGAGCAGCCGCTGCTGCGGGTCCATGGCCATGGCCTCGCGCGGCGAGATGCTGCCGAGCGGCTGGCACCCGGGCGCCGAGGCCGACGGCACTCCGGCCACCCTGCCGGCGGACCTGCACTCGCTGGAGGTGGTCGACGAGGTGCAGCGCGAGCTGCTCTGCAACCTGCTGCGCGAGCACTCCCCCACCCTGATCGCCCTGACCGGACGCCAGCTGTACGGCGCCGACGGCGTGCCGAGCGGGGGCTCGGCCCGGCTCTCCCGGGCCACCGACCAGGTGACCACCCGGTACGTCGCCTCCTTCTCGCCGCAGCACCTCGACCGGGTGCGCACCGCCCTGCGCCAGGAGGAGCGGCTGGCCCGGCTGGAGGCGATGGACGTCAACCCGCTCGGCGAGGCCGAGTTCGACGCCGCGGGCGACGTCACCCTCCGGCTGGTCGACGGTCAGGTGTCCGTCTCCTCGGCCATGGCGCACGCGCTGCTCGTCCAGGCGCTGGCGATGCGGGCGCGCGAACTGGCCCGCACCGGCCGCCGGATCGGGGCCGTGCCGCAGCCCCTGGTGGAGCGCAACCGGGCCCGGGCGGTGGCGCACGGGCTGGCCGCCGGCTTCGAGACCGAGCAGCACGGCGGCGACCGGCGGACCGAGCAGCGCGGCGGCGGCGACCGGCGGACCGACCGGCGCGGCGGCCGCACCGGCGGGCCGGCTGCGGACCGGCCGCCCCGGACCGTCCCGGCGGCCCGCGCCGCCTCCGCACTGATGCGCGAACTGCTGCCGTACTTCCGCCAGTTGGACGCCACGGCGGACGAGCTGGGGCAGCTGTTCACCGGACTGGAGCTGTCCGGCGGCGGGGGCAGCGGCCGCGGCGGCTTCGTCCGCAACGAGAACGACCTGCTCGCCCGGTGGCGCGGGTACGATCCGCGCCTGCTCGGCGCCGAACAGCTGGCCGACGGCCTGGGCCGGCCGGGCTGGCTCCTCCACGACCACATCGGCGCCGCCAACACCGCGATGGCGGCGGGCAGTTCGGCGGCGGCCCGGATCTGGCTGACCGAGCAGCTGACCGCCCCGGCCCCCTCGGCCGCCTCCCGGTCGCAGGCCTCACCCGCGAAGGCCCCGCACGCGCAGGCCTCACCCGCGAAGGCCCCGCACCCGGCCGGTTCCTCCACCGCCCGGCCGCCCCGCCGCCGCGGCCCCTCCGACGAGCAGTTCCTCAACGAGCTGGCCCACCCCGGCACCACCCCCGAGCAGGCCCTCGCGGCCCTGCGCGCCCACTGCCGTCCCGGCGGCACCTCCCCCGACCTGGCCCGCGCACTGCAGGGCCGCGACCGCGAGCAGGCCAAGGCGCTGCGTCGGCTGCTGCGCCCCGCACCCGCCCTGCGCGTCCGGCTGAACGCCCCGCCGGGCGGGTGGGACGAGCAGAAGCTCGCCCAGGCCGTCCGCGGGGCCGCCGAGCAGGGCACCGCCCTGCTGCACTGGGACGTCCCGGCGGCGGACCGGCCGGTGGTGCGCGCCCGGCTGCGCGAACTCGGCCCCGCGCCGCACGGTCTGCGGACGGTCCTGCTCACCGACCTCACCTACACCGCCAAGGCCGACGAGCGCCGCGGCACGCTGGAGGTCCTGCTGGTCGCCCCCGCGGAGGAGCCCGCCCGATGACGTACCCGCCCGCTCCCGCGAACCCGCCCGCCCCGGCCGGCCCGCCCGCCTTCGCCCCGGCGCCCGCATCCGCACCCGCACCCGCAGCCACACCCGGCCCCGCGCCCGCCGCCCGGCCGGTCCCCGTCCTGCTCGACCTGCGCGACTACCGCGACCTGCCCGGCACCGCCGACGGCCTGGTCGAGCTGTGGGCCCGGCTCGAACCCAGCGTCCTGACCCTGGACCCCCGGCTCGGCGCGCGGGTCGTGCTGGACTTCGGCCCGGCCGGCCGGGCCGGCGTCTGGTTCCTCGACCCGCTCGGCGCCCCGGCGCCGCTCACCGCCGCCACCCCGTTCGAGATCCGGGGCGTCCTCGAACCGCCGCAGATCCGCTACGCCTGCGACACCTGCCGCGCCACCGGCACCGAGACCTACGCCCCGTTCAGCTGCCCCGGCTGCGGCGAGGGCAGCCGGCCCGGGCGGGTCTGCGACGCCCACGTGAGGTTCCTGGACGGCAGCCTGCGCGCCTCCTGCCCGCTGCACGTCCCACAGTGCCGCTGCGCGAAGCCGGCCCGCGCCTGGTGCGGCGGCCCGCGCTGCCGCGGCACCCGGGCCTGGTGCGCCGACCACCTGGTGCGCCACCCGAACGACCCGTCCCTCGCCTACTGCCAGGACTGCTACGGCGAGCGCTTCCCCACCTGCGAGCAGCCCGGCTGCCCGGCCACCGCGCTGGTGCGGTGCGAGCACCGGACGCTGGAGGGGCTCGGCACCGGCGAGTCCTGCGGCAACCGGATGTGCGCCGAGCACAGCACCCGCTGGCAGATCTACGGCCCGCACAGCCGGGGCCTGGCGCTCTGCCGGCAGCACCACGGGGAGCTGCGCTCCGCCGCACCGGAGGCGCTGGTCGGCCTGGTCCTGGCCGGGACGGCGGCCCGCGCCCGGCACCCCGTCCGCCCCGGGGCCGACGGGCGGCGGCGGCAGGCCTTCCTGCCCCGGCTCTCCGTCGTCCGGCACATCTTCATCAACACCCGGGGCACCGTCCTCGACATGGGCGCGCTGGACACCCTGTTCGCCGGCCTCGAACGCCGGCTCCCGCGCGACGGCACCTCCGGCGGGCGCCGCCTCACCGAGACGGCCCGGCGGCTGCTGCAGCAGCACGAGGCGTCCCGCCGCGAGGACGTCCGCCGGTTCCGGGCCGGCCACGAGGAGGGCCGGGCCCACTTCGCCCGGCTGGTGGAACTCCTGCGCGGCTCCGGCAGGTCCGAACTCGCGGAGGCGATCACCTTCTCGGACTACCGCAGCCGCAGCCGGATCCTCTACGTCCGGGTGCCGGCCGACCTGCGCGGCCGCTTCTACGGGACGAAGCGCTCGCACGTCAACGATCTCAAGCAGCGCCTCGGCATCGACATCCAACTGGAGCGGGAATGACTCTCCTCGGCCGCGGCGGCACCACCTTCGGCGCACACGACACCCGGCTGGTCACCGCCACCGGCCCCGGCCTGGTCGACGGCAACCGGCTGGCCGTCCCGGCCGAGCGGCTCACCGCCGACAGCCCGGGCCGGCTGCTCACGGGGGGCGGGGGCCGGGCGGTCGCGGTGCGCCTCGTCCCGGTGCCCGGGCTGCCCGCCGACGTCGTGGTGGCCCCCGAGGCGCTCGCCGAGGAGCACCGACTCGCGGACGGCGACTGGCAGTTGACACCGACCACGGCCCCGGTGGCCGGCGCCGTCGAGCTGGAGTCGCCCGAGGCGCTGTCCCTGGACGCGGCCGTCGCCGCCGTCCAGCGCTCACCGCTGCTCAACGGCCACGTGTTCCAGTACGGCAGCGGCACCGGCCAGGACACCTGGATCGAGGTGGACGGCCTGCCGTTCCGGCTGCGCTCGGCCACCGGCCCGGACGGGCGGCCGGGGGACGGCCCGCTCACCGTCGGCCCGGCCACCCGGCTCAGCGTGTTCGCCCCCAGCGGGCGCAGCGGGGTGGACGTCGTCGTGCTCGCCGACTGCAGCGGCTCGATGGGCGTGAACGACATCCCGGACCGCCGCGAGTCCGCGCACCGGATCACTTCGCTGTGGAGCCCCGCCGCCACCATCACCCGGATGGAGGCGCTGAAACTGGCGCTGCGCGCCATGATCGACACCCGCGCCGGGGTGGACGGCCTGGTCACCCGCTTCGCGCTGGTCCGGTTCGATCTGGCCGCCCGGACGCTCTTCCCGGACCGCGACGGCATGGCCGAGGTCACCACCGGCCCCGGCGACCGCTCCCTGGAGCAACTGCGCGGCGCCGTCACCCTGTTGAAGCACGACAACCAGGCGACGGACATCGGCCGCGCGCTGCACAAGGCCGCCGAGCTGCTGCACCGGCACGGCGTGCCCGGCAACGAGCGCCTGATCGTCCTGGTGAGCGACGGCGCCCACTGGGCCCCGATGAGCGAGGAGCGCAGCGGCGAGTCGGTGGCCGGCACCGAGGACCCGGTCTCGCTGATGGAGGACCTGCACGCCGGCCTCGGCATCCGGCTGCACGCCGTCGGCATCAGCGACCCGGGCCTGTTCGGCCGCTGGTGGGAGCAGCTGCGCCGGAAGGACCCGACCCTGCGCGAGCCGCCGGAGAACCTCGTCCCCAACCACGAACTGCTGGGCCGGCTGGTGGAGGTGGCCGGCGGCGACCGGCACCGGATCGGCGGGATGGACGTCCTGGAGGAGTACTTCCAGGAGCTGGGCAGCGGCATCGTCCGGGTGGCGGGCCACCCGGCGCCGGGTCGGCTGCCCGCGCTCCAGCTGGACCCGGCCGCGCTGGCCGCCACCCCGGCGCGGGGCCGGGCGGTCGGGCCGGAGCAGCACCGGCACTGGGAGCGGCAGGTGGAGGAGCTGCTGCGGATGTACGCCGAGGTGTGCTCGGCCTCCTCCACCCGGCTCGGCTACCCGCTGTTCCGCACCTCGGTGGCCGACATCCCGCGGCTGCACCGACTGGCCACCGACCACGCGGAGTTCACCGCCTGGCTGGCGGTGGCGTACAAGGTCTTCGACGAGCGGCTGCACGAGCAGCTGCGCAGCCGCAAGCGCGACCGCACCGAGCTGGACCTGCCCGAACTGGCCGACGCCTTCTGGGGCGTACGGCTCGGCGAGCTGCACGGGCTGCGCAACTTCTTCCTGCACGACCCCGAGGCGCGGCGGCGCACCCCGGAGCAGAACCGCGGGGTCGGCGAGGTGATCCTCAAGCACACCGGGAAGTACGCGGTCGCGGAGGACGACGCGGAGGGCTGGCACCGGCTGCAGCTGGGGCTGCTGGGCAATCTGGCGGGGGTGCTCGCGGACGCCTACCGCATCCTGGTCACCGCGCCGCAGGCGGCAGCGGCCTCGACGCCGGTTGAGGCGCCGGCCGGGGCGAGCGGTCCGGCGCCGGCCGCCGCCCCGGTGGTCAGGGTGGTCCAGCTCTCCGACTGAACCACCCGTGCACCACCCGCCGCCGCCCCCGTCATCCCACCTCGGTGCGCCGCTCCAGCCGGGTGCCCGTGCGCAGGGTGATCGACATCAGGTCGCTGGGGGCATCGAGCTCCAGCCGGTGCCAGCGCCCCCGGGGGACGATCATGGCGGTGCCGGCCGTCAGCCGCACCACGGACTCGGCCTCACCGGGCTCCTCCGGGCGGAGGTGGAGCCGGACGCCGCCGGCCAGGCAGCAGACCGCCTCCTCGGCCGCGGGGTGCATCTCCCAGTGGTCGGCGTGGACGTCGGCGTCGCTCTCCACGTGGAAGGTCGCGATCTGCCAGGCTCCGGCCTCACCGCCGGCCATCCGGCGCTCGGTGGCCCGGAGATCGCCGTCGGGGTGGATGTGCAGGGCCGAGGCGAAGAGGTCCACGGCCGCGATCGGAGTGGTCGTCATGAGCGGGTTCCTTCCAGTCGGTTCCGAGCGGGGGCGACGACCCGCGCGAGGCCGAGCAGCCCGGAGTACCGGGCGGCCAGGCGCCTCCGCGAGTTTCTGTACGCGTATAGAAAGTAGCCCCGCACGGTCCCCGCTGTCGAGTCCCGGGTGATGATGGAGGCATGCAGCAGCCCCCCTCCTCGCAGTCCACCGATTCGCAGCCGCCCGCCTCACAGTCCACCGATTCGCAGTCCACCGCCTCGCAGCCGCCCGCGCGCCGGCCCGCCGCGGCACGCAAGGCCACCGGCCGGCCTCCCCGCATCTCCCGCGAGGAGGTCGTCCGCACGGCCCGGCGGATCGTGGACGAGGAGGGCGTCGAGCGGCTGACCATGCGCCGCCTGGCCACCGAGGTCGGCAGCACGCCGATGGCCCTCTACCACCACGTGCGCGACAAGGAGGAGTTGCTCGTCCTGCTGCTGGACGACCACGCCGCGCGGACGCTGCGACCGACCGGGCTCCCGGCCGAGCCGCGCGAGCGGGTCCTCGCCGCGGCGGCGGCCATCCACGAGGCGCTCGCCGCCTGCCCCTGGATCGTCGAGGTGCTGGCCGGGGACAGCCTGCTGTCCGCCCACTCCCTCTGGTTCGTCGAGCAGATCGTCGACGGTCTGGTCGGCTGCGGCCTGACGCCGGAACGGGCCGTCCAGGGCTACCGCGCGATCTGGTACTACACGGCCGGCGAGCTCATGGTCCGCGCGACGGCGGCCCGCCGCCGGGCGGCGGACGACCGCCCGACGCACCGGCAGCAGGTCTTCGCCGACCTCGACCCGGAGCGGCTCCCCCGCCTGGCCGGGCTCGCCGACCGCTGGTCGTCGCTCACCGCCCAGGACACCTACCGGGACGGCCTCGACGCCCTGGTGGACGGCCTGCTCGCGGCGCACTGAGCGGGCGGGGCGGGCGGGCGTCAGCCGCCGGGCCGCCGGGCCGCCGGGCCTTCAGGCGAGCGGCCGTCCACCAACTATCCACTACGGAAAGGACGTCGGCGTCACCCGTTGCCGAAGAAGCCGAGCGCCCCCACCGCGCAGAGCCCGCCGGCCCCCATGAAGACCGGCGTCAGCACCTTGATCTCCACCCAGCTGCCGGCCCGGAACCGCATGCCCTTCGGCGGCCCGATCGGGTACCAGCGCCGACGGCCGATCGGGATCGGCCACAGCACCGGGCAGCCCGAGACGGTCAGCGCGTCGCCCAGGCAGTGCACCAGCGCGCCGAGCGCGATCGGCAGCCCGATCCAGAGGTACTGCTGCCCGGGCTCCTCGAACAGCCACTGCGAGCCGTTGCCGGGCTTGTCGAGGACCTCCGCGAGCATCCACGCGCCGGCCGCCCCCAGCAGCCACACCAGGACGTCGCTGGAGACCCGGGCCTGCCGCCACAGCAGGCCCTCGATCGCCAGCACCATGTGCACGAACAGCACCGCCAACACGCCCCAGCGGCCGCCGAACCCGGCCACCGCCACGGCGCCCGCCCCGCACAGTACCGCCCAGAGCCAGGTGTGGGTCAGCGTCCGGTGGCCGCCGGAGCGCCGCGGGTCGCCCTTGCCCCGGGTGGCCTTGTACACCGCGTGCGAGAGGTTGTCGATCACCTCGCAGAGCGCCCGGGACACCGGCCCGAACGCCCTGGATATCGTCGCCGCCTTGTGGTCCAGGTCCGGCGCCAGGGCCGCCCCCGCACAGATCAGCGCCCCCGCGAGCAGGACCGGCCAGGGCATCGGTTCCCCCATCCCGGCCGCCACCGCGCCCACCCCCAGCCACGCGGCCGCACCCGACAGCGAATGCGCCGGTCCCATCATGTCCGTACACCACCGATCCTCATCAGCTCCGTCCTCACCCTGAGGACCTGACATCACGGCAGCCTATCCGTCCAAGATCACCGGTCGGTCGCCCCGCGGGCGGCTACATCCGGTCGAACACCGACCGCAGCGTCTCGATCTCCCGCGCGGAGAGCCGGTCGGTGAAGTGGCGGCGCACCGCGGCGTCCAGCAGCGGCCGTACGGCGGTGACGGCGGCACGGCCGTCCGCGGTGAGGGTGACGGTGACGGCGGCGCCGCCGGTGCGCTCGCGGGTGACGAGTGCACGCTTGGCCATGCGGGTGAGCTGGTGGGAGATCCGGGTGCGGTCCCAGCCGAGGGCGGCGGCGAGTTCGCTCTGGCGCAGCGCGCCGCCCGCCCGGCTGAGGCTGGCGAGGATGGTGAGGTCCGGTTCGGAGAGGCCCGCCGCCTCGGCGGCGTCCGCGATCACCCGGGTTCGGAGCACCTCGTGGACACGCTTGAAGGCGCACCAGAAGTCGACGGGTTCCGAGGTGTCACCGAGCTTGGCCCCATTGGGCGTTGACATATCAACGAACCTCTTCCTAGTGTTGAGATGTCAACGCTAACAGACGGGTCGGCCCCGGCTTCCCTGCCCGCGCCCCCGCCCCTCCGAGGAACAGGCTGCGATCCATGACCACGCCCGCGTCACCGCTCCACACCCTCGCCCGCTCGGAGAAGCCGATCGGCGTCGGGATCATCGGCCTCTCGGAGCACGGCGGTTGGGCCGAGCGCGCCCACCTGCCCGCCCTGCGCGCCCTCCCGGAGTACGAACTGCGGGCCCTGAGCACGAGTTCGAAGGAGTCCGCGGAACGCTCCGGGCACCGGCACGGCGTCCCCCGCACCTTCGGCACGGCGGCCGAACTGGCGGCCTGCGACGAGGTGGACCTGGTGGTCGTGGCGGTGAAGGCCCCCCATCACCACGAACTGGTGCAGGCCGCCCTGGACGCCGGGAAGGGCGTGCTGTGCGAGTGGCCGCTGGGCACCGGGCCCGCCGAAGCCGAGTCGCTCGCCCGGCAGGCCCGCGACCGCGCCGTCCCGACCGTCGCCGGGCTCCAGGCCCGCTCGCACCCGGCCCTCGCGTACGCCCGCGACCTGGTGGCCGACGGCTACGTCGGCGAGGTGCTCTCCACCACGGTGGTCGGCTCCGGCGGCGGCTGGGGCAGCACCGTCACTCCCCGCCTCCACTACGTGCTCGACGCCGCCAACGGCGTGACCATGCTGACCATCCCGTTCGGCCACACCCTCGACGGCGTCGCCTCCGTCCTCGGCGAGCCCGAGGACCTGCGGATCCGGGCGGTCACCCGCCGAACGTCCCTGCTGGACACCGAGACCGGCCGGACCGTCCCGACCACCGCCCCGGACCAGGTGGTGGCCTCGGGCCGGCTGCCGGGCGGCGCGGTGGCCGCCTTCCACTACCGCGGCGGGACGTCCCGGGGCACCAACTTCCGCTGGGAGATCAACGGCACCGAGGGCGACCTCGTCCTGACCGCCCCGGTCGGCCACCTCCAGCTCGTCCCGATCACCCTCGAAGGCGGCCGCGGCGAGTCCACCGGCCTCGCACCCCTGCCCGTGCCCGAACGGTACGTCCGCGTCCTGCAGTTGGACGCCCGGGCCGACGCCGAGGCCTACGCCGTCGCCCACGCCTACCGGCACTTCCTCGACGACCTGCGCGAGGGCACCTCGACCGTCCCGGACTTCGCCCACGGCGCGGCCCGCCGCCGCGGCATCGAGTCCGCCCTCGCGGCGGGCGACCGCTGACGGCGCCGCGCGCCGCCCGCCGCGGCGACGGTCAGGCCAGGGCCTTCTCCAGCGCGGCGAGGTAACCGCGCATCAGGTGGTCGCGGATGCCCTCGCCGTCCGGGGAGAAGGCCGCGGCGCCCAGGCCCTTGGCCCGGTCGGTCAGCCCGGCGACCAGCCCGGACTTCTCCTTGACGTGGCCCGCGGAGTCGATGTGGCGCAGCGCCTCGACGTGGGTGAAGACCGGCTCCGGGGGCAGCTCGGGGACGATGTCGTTGCCGTGGACGAAGCGGAAGGTGCGCCCCTTCAGGGCCTTGTCGTACGCGGCGGCGAGCAGCCGGTCGCAGGTGCGGGGCTGGCCGAAGGTGTAGACGCCGTCGGCCGCCAGGCGCGGGTCCTCCAGGTCGAGCCGGGCGGCGACGAGCATGGCGAGCGCGCCGCCGAGGCTGTGGCCGGTGAACCACACGGTCTGGTCATTGGTCCGCAGGTCGGCGATGGCCTTGGCGACGTCGGGGAAGATCGACTCGAGCGCCTCGGCGAAACCGTAGTGGACGTAGCCCGTCCGGGCGGGGCCCGGCCAGGGCGGGGTGGTGGAGTCGGTGAGCCAGTCGCGGATCTGCGCGGGCTCGGTGCCGCGGAACGCGGTGACGATCATGTGGTCACCGGCCATGGTGTAGGCCTGGGTGTCCTGCAGCGGGAACGGCGGGGTGAACCGGGTCTGGTGGTGGCGCACGGTGTCGAAGCCCCAGGCGCGGGCCTGCTCGTCGATGGCGGCCCGGTCCTGGTAGGCGAGTTCGGCGGCCTTCGCCATCCAGTAGGCGTGCGGCAGGCTGTAGCCGTCGGCGCGCTGGTCGAAGGTGGTGGGTACGGCCATGGGGCGCTCCTGTCGGGTCGACGGTCGGGACGACGGGTCCGCTCCAGGGCCCGGCCCGCGCCCCGCCGGAGGGGCTCACCGCGACGCCCTGGTGACCAGGGGTGACGCTACCCCGGGTGCGGTTCGTGGGCGACCGGACGGCCTCCGCCCGGGCGCGGCTCGGGCTCGCGCCGATCAGGCCTCCGCGGCGCCGTCCTCCACCTCGCCGACACCCTCCGGCGCCACCGTCCTCGGTGCACAACCAGGCTTCCGGGTCCGACATTTGACGCTCAGTCAGTACGACTCTCGGCGCGCTCGCCGCATGGCCGCGCGCGGGCCGCCGAGCACGCGTCGGTCGTCGTCGGCGGCGGTCCCGGCCGTCTCCTCGCCGAGGTGGAGCCGTGGGGCGGGGCCGGAGTCGGTCGGCGCCGGGGCGGCTTCCGTCGGGCCACAATGGGGGCCCCGGTGCCAGGAGGAGGAAGCCCGTGAGCGACAGGATTCCGCGCGAGCGACAGGGGCGGTGGCACGGCCGGCGAGGGCTCGGTTCCCGTGGGCCGACCCGGATGCCGACGCACCCGCTGCCGCCGTGGCCGGAGGAGCCCGCGGCGGCGGAGGAGCCCGGCCAGGAGCCGTCGGGCCGCGGCGGCGCCGGGTCGGACGGGCCTCCCCCGCCGCCGGACCGCCCGGACCCGGCCGGCGAACCACCCGAGTAGCGTGCCCGGGGGGCGTCGGCCGGCTCAGCCCTCCGGCGCGTCGGCGATGCGGTGCAGCACACCGCCGCCGGGCGGTTACTCCGGCGCGGTCCGGCGCGCGGCCTTCATCCGCTCGCCGATCTCCTGCAGCTCCTTGCGGCCCAGGTTCGCCCGGACCTTCGGGAACCAGTCGGCCTCCTCCTGCTCGATGTGCCGCTCGACGGCCTCGATCAGCACGGCCGCCTTGGCGTCGTAGCCCTCGTCGTCGGGGGCCATCCGGCTGAGCTCCTCGCAGAGCACCTCGGCGACGTGGTGCTCCTGCTCGGCGCGGTCCATGTCCGCGGCGAGCCCGGGCACCTCCTGACGGACCCTGGGGTAGACCAGTTCGTCCTCCAGGTAGGTGTGCACGGTCAGCGCCTCGACGATCCGCCCGACCACGTCTCGCCGCGCCGGGGCTCCGTCGGAGCCGTCCCCTCCGGGCCCGTCGCCACCGGGTCCGCCGTTCCCTGATCCGTCGCCGCCGGCGAGTCCGCGGTACTCGCGGAACAGGCGGCGGACCTCCTTGTGGTCCTCGCGCAACAGGACGATGGCATCGTTCGACATCATGACCTCCTCCTCGGCGGGATCCCCGCCGCCCGGGCGTGTCCCCAAGGGCCCTCCGGCCAAACGCCGCTCCGGCGGCGGCGCGTGGCGGAGCCCGTCCCCGGGCCCTGTCCCGGTACGTCCCGGCTCCGGTACGTCCCGGCTCCGGTACGACTGCCGGCCCCGCCGTCCGCCGGTCCGCCCCCGGGCGCCACCCGACGCCCCCGGTTTCCCCCACCGCGGGCCGGGCAGCCGCCGGGCATGGACCACTCACGCGCACCCGTCCTCGAAGCGCTCCGCGACCACCACGAGGAGGAACGGCTGTCGTTCACCCCGCCCGGCCACAAGCAGGGCCGGGGCACCGACCCGCGGGTCCTGGCCGTCCTCGGGGCGTCCCTGTTCCGGGCCGACCTGCTCGCCACCGGCGGGCTGGACGACCGCCGCGAGAGCGGCCGGGTGCTCGAACGGGCCGAGGAGCTGATGGCCGACGCCGTCCACGCGGACCTCACCTACTTCTCCACCTGCGGCAGTTCACTGTCGGTCAAGGCCGCCATGCTCGCCGTGGCGGCCCCCGGCGAACGGCTGCTGATCGGCCGGGACGTGCACAAGTCGGTCGCCGCGGGCCTCGTCCTGTCCGGCGTGCGCCCGGTGTGGGTCGACCCGGAGTGGGATCCGCAGCGGCACTTCGCCCACCCTCCGTCGGCCCGGTCGTTCGCCGAGGCCCTCGCCGAGCACCCGGACGCGACCGGCGCCCTGGTCACCAGCCCGACCCCGTACGGCGGCTGCGCGGACCTGGCCGGGATCGTCCGGGTCTGCCACGAACGCGGTCTGCCGCTCGTCGTGGACGAGGCCTGGGGCGCCCACCTGCCCTTCCACCCCCGGCTGCCGGCCTGGGCGATGGACGTGGGTGCGGACCTGTGCGTCACCTCGGTGCACAAGATGGGTGCGGGCCTCGAACAGAGTTCGGTGTACCACCTGCGGGGCGACCGCGTCGATCCGGCGAAGCTGCGGGCCCGGGCCGACCTGCTCGGCACCACCAGCCCCTCCGTCCTGATGTACGCGGCGCTCGACGGCTGGCGCCGCCAGATGGTCCAGCACGGCCGCGACCTGTACGACCACGCCCTGGGGTTGGCGGCGACCGCCCGGCGGCGGATCGCGCTGGTGGACGGGCTACGGCTGTACGGCCGAGCCGAGTTCTGCGCCCCGCACCGGGCCGCCGACTTCGATCCGCTCCAGCTCGTCGTCGACCTGGCCGCCCTGCACACCGACGGCTACCAGGCGGCCGACTGGCTGCGCGCCCACCACCGGATCGACGTCCACCTCGCCGACCACCGCCGGGTCAGCGCCCAGCTCGGCCACGCCGACGGCCGCGACACGGTGGACGCCCTGGTGTCCGCACTGCGGGACCTCGTCGACCACGCCGGCGAGCTCCGGCCCGCGGCCGACGTCGACGTACCGGACCCCGCCGAGCTGCGACTGGAGCAGGCGCTGTCCCCGCGCGAGGCCTTCTTCGGGCCGACCGAGGCGGTGGCGGCGGACCGGGCGGCCGGGCGGATCGCCGCCGAGGTCCTGAGCCCCTACCCGCCCGGCGTCCCGGCCGCCCTGCCCGGCGAGCGGCTGAACCGCGAGGTCGTGGACTACCTGCGCTCCGGGACCGCCGCCGGGATGGTCGTCCCGGACGCCGCCGACGCGTCCCTGGCCACCCTGCGCGTGGTGGCCGGCTGAGCGGCGCCCGCGAACGGGACGGAGCGCGGGATGAGAGGTAGTCCGGCATGAGACAGGAACCGACATGAACGGCGCCGAAGGCTTCCCGAACCGGCTGTCCGCCGAGCACCGGGCCGTCGAGTCGCTGCTGCACCAGCTGAACCGCACCGCCACCCACGCCGGTGCCCCCGACGGGGAGGCCCTACGGCTGCTGGGCTCCCTGCGGCGGCTCCTCACCCCCCACCTCCTGGCCGAGGAGGACCACCTGTACCCGCTGGCCCGACGGTGCCTCACGACCGGCGACGCGCTCGCGGACGCCGCCGCCCGCAGCCACACGGCCATCCGCCGGCTGCTCGACCGGGCGGAGGACGACCGGCTGACCGCCGGCGGGCGCCGCCACGCCACGGCCGTCCTGGCCGTCCTGCTCCGCGCCCACCTGCGCGGCGAGGAGGAGCGGCTGTTTCCCGCGCTGCGCGCCCGCGCCGCGCCGCGGGACCTGCGGGCCTGCGAGCGCCGGATGCGCGAGTCCCGGGCCCGCCGGCCGGGTGCACCGCTGTGGGGGCTCCCGCCGGGGGCGGGGGCGATCGCCGCCCTCCGGGACGGCGTCAGCGGGCACGACACCTCCGGGCCCCAGCAATCGCCCTGAGCAGCACCCGCGCGACGAGCAGCACGGCGCAGTCGGCCTGGGTGACCCGGTGCAGGGTGGTGAAGGTGGTGGCCTCGGTCGGCC
>NZ_JBEXJK010000226.1:0-13689 GCF_040609095.1 Kitasatospora sp. NPDC004799 | reverse complement strand
CCGACCCGTCAGGAACCGACCCGATCCGGTGATCCGTCAGCGAGCTCATCAGTGTCTCCCTTGATCAGGGTGTCCACCTGATTCATGACACTCCCTCACGAGCACCCACACCCGGGGCGGGCCGTACATGGAGACGCGCCACGGCCGCGAGGGGGGTGGCGCGGGAAGTCGGTGGGGTCGACTTTTCGTGCAGCGGTCCTGTCTGTGAGGGGTTGGGGGTGGGTTGGAGTGGGAAGTCGGCGAGGCCGACTTCCTGTGGGGTCGTGGTGGTGGGGGATTGCCGGATCGAGGTGTCGGCAGGGGGGTGCCCTCCTGCCCGGGGTGGGCAGGAGGGCGGGGGAGGTGGGTTCAGGCGGTGAGTTGGGCGCGGAAGAGGGCGCTGTTGAAGTAGGCCTTGGCCTCGCGGATGAGGCCGGACTGCTCGTCGAGGTCGTAGATGTTGATGCCCGACCAGTTGACGGGTCGGCCGTCCAGGGTGACCGCGGCGCCGCGCCAGGAGACGGCGACGTGGTGGCCGACGGTGTGGGCTTCGAGGGGGGTGAGGCCGAGGAAGGGGTGGAAGCCGGGCAGGACGGAGGCGATGAAGTCGTGGATCGCGGTGCGGCCGGTGAGCGGGGGCGTGCCGATGGGGTCGTGGAAGACGCCGTCCTCGGTGAAGGCGGCGGCCCAGGCGGTGGCGTCGCCCTCCTGGGAGGCGCGGAAGAACTGCAGGACGGCGGTGGGCATGGCGGGGAAGGTCATCGCAGGGACTCCTTGAGAGGGACGGACGGACGGGCGAGGTGGACGGCGAGCGCGCCGGAGGCGGCGAGGGCGAGGAGAGCGCAGACCCCGGGCCAGCCGAGCAGCGCGTGGGCGCGCACGCCGAGCCAGGAGCCGGCGCTGCCGCCGAGGAACGAGCAGGTCATGTAGGCGGTGTTGAGGCGGCTGCGGGCTTCGGGTCGCAGCGCGAAGATGCGGGCCTGGTTGGCGACCTGGCTGCACTGGACGGCGACGTCCAGCAGCAGGAGCCCCGCCGCGAGGGCGACCAGGCCGAGCGGGCCGCCCTCCGTGCCGGTGGTGAGGACGGCCGCGGCGAGGAGCGCGGCCGCCAGGCACCAGGTGGTGACCCGGTCGGGGCCGTCGCGGTCGACGAGGCGGCCCGCGGCGGGAGCGCCGAGCATGCTGGCGGCGCCGATGAGGGCGAGGACGCCGACGGCCTGGGCGTCCATCCGGTAGTGGGGGCCGGTGAGCAGGAGGGCGAGGGCCGTCCAGGCGGCGCTGAATCCGGCGAAGAGGGTGGCCTGGTAGGAGGCGGAGCGGCGCAGGGCGGGTTCGGTGCGCAGCAGGCGCAGGGTGTCGGCGAGCAGGGTGGGGTAGCGGTCGCGGGTGACGGGCGGGACGGAGGGCAGGGCGAGGCCGAGGACGAGGGCGAGCAGGCCCGTGAGTGCGGCGGCGACCAGGTAGGGGGCGCGCCAGCCGAGGTGTTCGCCGAGGACGCCGCCGAAGGTGCGGGCGAGCAGGATGCCGCCGATCAGGCCGCCCTGGAGGGTGCCGATGACGGAGCCGCGCCGTTCGGGGGCGACCAGGCCGGCGGCGAGGGGCAGCAGGAGCTGCGGCACGACGGTGGCGACGCCCACCACGGCGCCGGCCGCGACGAGGGCGCCGGCGGTGGGGGCGAGTCCGGCGGCCAGCAGGGCGCAGGCCGTCACGGCGAGCAGGACGGTGGTCAGCGGGCGGCGGGGCAGGCGGTCGCCGAGCGGGACGAGGAGGAAGATCCCTGCGGCGTAACCGAGTTGGGTGAGGGTGACGACCCCGGCGGCGGCGTCGGGGGTGATGGCGAAGGCGTCGGCGACAAGCGGGGTGAGGGCCTGCGGGAAGTAGACGTTGGCCACGCTGACGCCGCAGGCCAGGGCCATCAGCAGTGGCAGCCTGCGCCCGGAGGCGAGGGCTGGGGGTGATTCGGGTCGGGACAGCAAGGGACACTCCAACCGAACGAACTAGATGGTTCGGAACGACTGGACCGAGACTGACAGACCGTTGCCCGCCCGTCAAACGAACTGGTTCGTTACCGCCCGGCTACCATCACCCCATGGCGTACGACTCCACAGCAACCAAAGAGCGCATCCTCACCGCGGCGGCCGCCGAGTTCGCCGCCCACGGCGTCGCCGGTGCCCGCGTGGACCGCATCGCCGCCTCCGCCCAGGCCAACAAGCGGGCGATCTACGACTACTTCGGCGACAAGGACGGCCTCTTCGCCGCCGTCCTCGAACGCCTCATGGCCGACCTCGCCGAAGCCGTCCCGCCCGGGGACGACGACCTCGCCTCCTACGCCGAGCGCCTCTTCGACCACCACCGCGCCCACCCGCAGGCCCTGCGCCTGCTGCTGTGGGAGGCCCTCGAACGGGGAGACGGTGCCGTCCCCGGGGAGGACGCGCGCAGGAACCACTACGAGGACAAGCTCCGGGCCGTCCGCACCACCGAGGGCGACGAGGACCCACGCACCCGCCTTTTCCTCGCCCTCGGCCTGGTCGGCTGGAGCCTCGCCATGCCCCAGGTACGCCGCATGATCCTCGGCCCGGACGAGGACCTCGACCGGCTGCGCTCCGACATCTCCCGTGCCGTCCGCGCCCTCCCCCGCCCCGATCACACCTAGGTAGACCCCCGCCCGCGAGCTGGTCGGGGAGGGCTGCCCTGGGGTGCTCGTGCTGCGGGCGTGGTAGTGCGGGTGCGGCCGGGGCTCGCCGGAGGGAGGTGGGCCATCCGGGGGCGGGGTTGATCTCGCGCTGTCGGGGGTGCGGTGGCCGCGTCGGGTGGCTCGTGTCGTGGGCGGCGCGGGGCGGATGCAGGTGGGTGGAGCCCGGGTGGCTGGGCTGCGGCCGGGGGATTGCTCCGGGTCGGCGGGGTTGGGGGAGGGGGTGGGACCCGGTGGCCAAAGGAAAGGGCAAGGGGAGTCAATTCCCTTGCCACTATCAAGCTATAGCGTGACCCGGGGCTTGCGGCAAGCCCCCCGTTGTGGCGCAGAATCCCGGCCGTAAGGCCATTGACCTGCGGAAACGGGAGTCGTGTCATGCGTGTGTTGATGACGTCGTGGGGATCGCGCGGAGATGTCGAGCCGCTGGCCGGGCTGGCGGCGGCGCTGCGGGGGCTGGGAGCGGAGGCGCGGGTGTGTGCGCCGCCGGACGAGGAGTTCGCGGCGCTGCTGGCGCGGGTCGGGGTGCCGCTGGTGCCGCTCGGTCCTTCGGTGCACTCGGTGGTCGCCGGGCCGAAGCCGCCGACGACGGAGGACGCGTTCCGGCTCGCCCGCGAGCTGGTCGCCGCGCGGTTCGAGACGCTGACCGCGGCGGCCGAGGGCTGCGACGTGGTGCTGGCCACCGGCCTGATGCCGGCCGGAGCCCGGGACGTCGCCGAGAAGTTCGGCCTCCCCTACGTGCTGGCCTGCTTCCACGTCTTCGGACTGCCCTCGCGGCACCACCGGCCCGGGCGGCGGCCGGGCACGCCCTCCCCGGAGGACGAGACCGACTACGAGAAGCTGTGGGAGCAGGACGCCCAGCGGGTGAACGCGCTGTACGGGGAGGCGCTCAACAGCCACCGGGTGGCGATCGGGCTGCCGCCGGTGGAGAACGTCCGCGACCACGTCTTCACCGGCCGGCCGTGGCTGGCGGCGGACCCGGTGCTGTGCCCGTCGGAGGGCATGACGGAGCTCGACGTGGTGCCGACCGGGGCGTGGATCCTGCCCGACGAGCGTCCGCTCCCGGCCGACCTGGAGGCGTTCCTGGACGCCGGTGAACCGCCCGTGTACGTCGGCTTCGGCAGCATGGCCGCGTACGCCCCGGAGGGCATCGCGCGGGTGGCCGTCGAAGCGGGCCGCGCACACGGCCGCCGGGTGCTCCTCGGCCGCGGCTGGGCCGGGCTCGCCCCGATCGACGGCGGCGAGGACTGCCACGTCGTCGGCGAGGTGAACCAGCAGGCCCTGTTCCGTCGGGTGGCGGCCGTCGTCCACCACGGCGGCGCGGGCACCACGACGACCGCGGCCGTGGCGGGCGTGCCTCAGGTGGTCGTCCCGCTGATCGCGGACCAGCCGTACTGGGCCGCCCGGGTGGCCGAGTTGGGCATCGGAGTGGCCCACCTCGACCGCACGCCGACCGTCGACTCGCTCTCCGCCGCGTTCACCGCCGCCCTGGCGCCCGAGACCCGGGTACGGGCGGAGGCCGTGGCCCGCGGCATCCGCACCGACGGGGCGACGGTGGCCGCGAAGCTGCTGTTCGAGGCGGTGGGACAGGAGGTGCCCGCCGTGTCCGGATGAGCGTCCGGTGAGTCTCCGGTGCTTCGTGCGTCGTGCGGCGCCGGGTGCCGGGTGAACGGCGGCGCGGGGCAGGTGAGTTCGAGTCCGGATCGGTCTCCTTCCGATCGGTCAGGGACGGTTGTCGGCCCGAGCGCGGCCGGTTCCGGCGGTGATCCGGTGACCGGAGGCCGGGTGTCGGCCGGGTCGGTTAGGGTGCCCACCAGCGCGCCCGGTCACCGCAGACCACGCGCGAGGGGAGGGCGGCATGACCGACGGCACGCACGGGGGACCGGGGCAGCACGGCGACGGTATCCGGTGGCTCGCGGAGATCGGCCGGAAGGGCGGCGGCCGATCGTCAACGGGCGGCCCCGACCCGGACGGTGTGCCCGGTGGGGTCGTCTTCGCCCGGGGGATCACGCCCGAGGAACTCGCCCGCCGGATGGGCGCCGACCCGGCCACCGCGACCGAGCCGATCAGCGACGCCGAGATCCGGCACCTGGAGATCGAGGTCTACCGCCCCGGTGACGACGGTGACGGTGTGATCCGGGTCGGCACGTGTGCCGGCTGGTCGTTCGCGATCGAGTACGGCGACTCCACGGGCGGCGAACTGCTCACCGAGATAGCGCGCGACGGCGCCGAGGTGGTGCACTTCCGCCCGATGCCGGAGCAGCGGCCGGCCCTGCTCGACTACGCCCGGGACGGCGCGGTGCTGTGCGGCTTCGGCCTCGGCGAGGAGCGCTGGCGCTGGGGCCAGGAGCCGGACCTGCTGGTACCGGACCTCGTCGCCGCCGGAGTCCTGGAGGCCGACGGCGTGACCTCCTGCGCCCCCGGAGGGGAGGCCGACGGGACGGCCCGACGCCGCACCCTCGGCGCCGTGGAGCGGCGCTTCGGGCTGAGCCTGCCCCGGGCCGCCCTCGGCGGGCTGCGCCTGCCGGCGTACGCGGTGCGGGGAACCCCGGACCTGGTGCTGCGCTGAGGGGGCGCGCCGACGACCCCGGAGGTGCGGGGCGCAGCGGCCGGACAGGGCGAACGGCAGGACCAGGTACAGCAGGAACAGGTACGGCAGAAACAGGTACGGCAGGAACAGGGACGGCGAGGACAGGGGCGGCACGTACGGGAACGGCAGGAAACGGGCGGTCACGGCAGGGCTCCTTTCCGGGGACCACCGGCGGGGTCCCGATGGCCGTCATCCTTGCGTGCCGCCGGCCTGTCGCACATGTGCCGATCGGGAGGTTCCCGAGGGGCGATTCCCGTCTGCCCCCTGCCGATCGGCAGGGGGCAGACCCAACGCGGACGTGGAGACGTCCGAGCGGATCGGCCCCGCACCCGTTCGGCCGGTGGCAGACGGTTCGGCGCACTCCCCCCGTCCGGAGGTCCCCGTAGGGCGTCGGAGGGCTCCGGCCCCTAGGGTCTGTGGTGCGTCGACGAACCGCGCGCCGGGCGCACGCCGCCCCCGTCGAGCGCCGGGGCGTCCGGCAGGCCCGAGACCGCGCGCCGGGGTGCCCGGCCGACCGAGAGGTGGACCCGCCCCATGCACACCGTCGCCCGCGGCGCCGGAGCGTTCGGCCTGACCGTCCTGCTGCTCACCGCCGCCACCGGCTGCCAGGGCGACGGCTCCTCCGCCGCCGAACCCGCGCCGACCTCCCCGGCCACCGGCACCGGCCCGGCCACCGGCACCGCCTCCGAACCGGCCGTCACCGGATCGTCCGCCACCGGACCGGCCGCCCAACACCTGGACTGGCACGCCTGCGCCGCCCCCACCAGCGCCCAGGGCAACGGCACCGCGCCCGCCGCCGACTGGCAGTGCGCCACCCTCAAGGCCCCGCTGGACCACGGCAAACCGGACGGCACCACGATCGACCTCGCGCTGATCCGCAGCCGGGCCAAGGACGAGCAGCACCGGATCGGCTCGCTGCTGTTCAACTTCGGCGGCCCCGGAGCCTCCGGCGTGGCCACCTTGCCCGCCTTCGCCGCGACCTACGCCGACCTCAACTCCCGCTACGACCTGGTGAGTTTCGACCCGCGCGGGGTCGGCGCCAGCGCCGGGGTGACCTGCCTGGACGACCGGGCGATGGACGCCGCCACCGCCGCCGACAGCACCCCCGAGACTCCCGGCGAGGTGAAGGAGCTGGACGACGGCAACGCCCGCTTCGCCGCCGCCTGTGAGCGCAACTCCGGCGCCGTGCTGCCGTACGTGGACACCGAGAGCGCCGCGCGCGACCTGGACCTGATGCGGCAGGTGCTGGGCGACCGGAAGCTCTCCTACTTCGGCATCAGCTACGGCACCCAGCTCGGCGGCGTCTACGCCCACCTGTTCCCGCAGCAGGTCGGCCGGGTGGTGCTGGACTCGGTGGTCGACCCGACCAAGGACCCGCAGCAGACGGCGCTCGGCCAGGCGCAGGGCTTCCAACTCGCCCTCGGCGACTTCATGAAGGCCTGCGCGACCCAGGCCGGGGCGGCCTGCCCGACCGGCGCGGGCGGTGACGAGGGCACCGCGAAGGTCGCGGCACTGGTGCAACAGCTGGAGCAGTCGCCGCTGCCCACCAAGGAGGGGCGGCAGCTCACCGAGAGCCTGGCGGTGACCGGCATCGCGGGCGCCCTGTACAGCCAGGAGACCTGGCCCGCGCTGGCCGCCGGGCTCACCGAGGCGATGGAGCACGGGACCGGTGACACGCTGCTGCTGCTCGCCGACGGGTTGAACGGGCGCGACGCCCAGGGGCACTACACCAACCTGAACGCCGCGAACCGGGCGATCAGTTGTGTGGACGCCCGGCAGCGCTACTCCGACCAGGACGTGCAACAGCAGCTGCCGCAGTTCCGGGCCGCCTCCCCGGTGTTCGGCCCGTTCACCGCCTGGGCCCTGACCGGCTGCACCGGCTGGCCCGTCCCCGGCAAGGCCGCCCATCCGGAGGTCGCCGCGCCGGGCGCCGCCCCGGTCCTGGTGGTCGGCACCACCGGCGACCCGGCCACCCCGGTGGAGGGCGCCCGGACGATGGCGCAGCAGCTCGGCGCGGGCGTCGGCGTCACCGTCACCCTGCAGGGCGAGGGGCACGGCGGCTACAACACCGGCAACCCGTGCCTGAAGCGGACCGTGGACGCCTACCTGCTGGACGGCACCGTGCCGGCGGACGGGACGACGTGCGGCTGAGGAGCCGACGGGGCGGCGGCGGGTCGGCGGACGGCGAAGTGGCCCACTGGGGTGGCCACTGATTGGTCCTGGAGCGTGGGCCACTCGGGCACTAGCCTCTCCGGTGTGACCACTGATCTGACGAACGATGTGACGAACAGCGCGCCCGCCCGGCTCC
Source organism: Kitasatospora sp. NPDC004799 (assembly GCF_040609095.1). Taxonomy (NCBI): domain Bacteria; kingdom Bacillati; phylum Actinomycetota; class Actinomycetes; order Kitasatosporales; family Streptomycetaceae; genus Kitasatospora; species Kitasatospora sp. NPDC004799. The sequence goes on along the minus strand of NZ_JBEXJK010000226.1, from coordinate 6,123 downwards.
TCGACCGCAGCCACGAGCCCGACAGCGACACCGTCAAGAGCGACACCGTCAAGGTCGACTTCTACTTCGACCCCGTCTGCCCCTTCGCCTGGATCACCTCCCGGTGGATCCTGGAGGTCGAGCGCCAGCGCGAACTCGACCTGAACTTCCGGGTGATGAGCCTGTCCGTGCTCAACGAGGGCCGCACCGACCTGCCCGAGCGCTACCAGCGCCTGATGACCACCGGCTGGGGCCCCGTGCGGGTCTGCATCGCCGCCGCCGAGCAGTACGGCCCGCAGGTGCTGCGCGCGCTCTACACCGAGCTCGGCACCCGGCTGCACGACCAGGACCGGGCCGCCGACGACACCGTGATCCGGGAGGCGCTGGTGGCGGCGGGCCTGCCGGAGGAGCTGGCGGCGGCGGCGAACAGCACCGAGTACGACGAGGCCCTGCGCAGGAGCCACCACGAGGGCATGGACCCGGTCGGCGAGGAGGTCGGCACGCCGACCATCCACGTGGACGGCGTGGCCTTCTTCGGCCCGGTGCTGAGCGCCATCCCGCGCGGCGAGGACGCCGTACGGGTCTTCGAGGGTGTGCGGCTGCTGGCCGGGTACCCGAAGTTCTTCGAGCTCAAGCGGACCCGGACGGGCGGGCTCGACTTCTCCTGACCCACCCCGGCCGACGGGCCGCCGCCCGGACCCGTCGATCCGGACCCGCCCGCCCGGCGAGGCCGACGCCCCGCCGACGGGCGGTTCTCCCCCGGGTGGACCGCTGCCACCCCCTTCGGGCTCCCGTCCGGGCGCGGAGCGTCCGACCATGGAGGGGCGGAGGCTGTCCGGCCTCCCGAGAAGGCGGTGAGCGTGGATGATCGCACGAATCCGGCTGCGCGCTGCCCGTCACCCCGAGACCCCACCCGGCCCCGGCCCCGGCCCAGGTTCCGGCCCAGGGTCCGGTTCCGGACCCGGCCCACGCCCCGGCCAGGGCTGGGGCCAACGGCCGGGCCCGGGCCAGGGCCGCAACCAGGGCCGCAACCAGGCCCCCGGCGGTCCGGGCAAGCCCCCACCGCCCTCCTGGCGCCGCTGGCTGCTGCCCGTCGCCGTGCTGGTGACGCTGCTCCTGCTGGTGCTCTTCTCCAACCCCGGCAAGCCCGGCACCCGCTACGGCTACACCGACTTCCTGAACCGGGTCAACGCCGGCCAGGTGCAGACCGTGGACGTCAGCGACACCGGCGGGGTGAGCGGCACGCTCAAGGACGGCACCAAGTTCACCAGCCAGATCCCCACCGCCCTGGACACCTCCCAGCTCAGCAGCGCGCTCTCCGCGCACGACGTGACCGTCACCGGCAGCCGGAGCAGCGGCGGCGGCTCGGTCTGGTCCACCCTGCTGCTGTTCCTGCCGCTGCTGGTCTTCGGCGCGCTCTTCCTCTGGTCCGGCCGGATGGCCGCCCGTTCGCTGGGCGGCGGGCTGAGCGCCATCGGGCGGTCCCGGGCCAAGATCATCGAGGCCGAGCGGCCGAACACCGGGTTCGCCGACGTGGCCGGGTACGAGGGCGTGAAGCAGGAGGTCAGCGAGGTGGTCGATTTCCTGCGCAGCCCGGAGCGGTACGCCGCCGCCGGAGCCAAGGGGCCCCGCGGGGTGATCATGGTCGGGCCGCCCGGCACCGGCAAGACCCTGCTCGCCCGGGCGGTCGCGGGTGAGGCCTCGGTGCCGTTCCTCTCGGTGACCGGCTCCGGCTTCGTGGAGATGTTCGTCGGCGTCGGCGCCTCCCGGGTCCGCGACCTCTTCGACGACGCCCGCAAACGCGCGCCGTCGATCATCTTCATCGACGAGATCGACGCCGTCGGCGGCCGCCGGGCGGGCGGCACCCGGATCGGCGGCAACGACGAGCGCGAGCAGACCCTGAACCAGCTGCTCGCCGAGATGGACGGCTTCGACCAGAGCACCGGCATCGTCGTCATCGCCGCCACCAACCGCCCGGACGCCCTCGACCCGGCCCTGCTGCGCCCGGGCCGGTTCGACCGGCAGGTCACCGTCCCGCTGCCCAACCAGGCCGAGCGGGCCGCCATCCTCGCCGTGCACGCCCGCGGCAAGACCCTGGGCCCGGACGTCGACCTCGGGCGGCTCGCCCGCGGCACCCCGGGCTTCTCCGGCGCCGACCTCGCCAACCTGGTCAACGAGGCCGCCATCAACGCCGTGCGCGCCGACCGGGCCGTCCTCACCGCCGACGACCTCGACGCCGCCCGCGACCGGGTGCTGCTCGGCCGCCGGGAGTCCTCCAACGCCCTGCTGCCCGAGGAGCGGCAGGCCGTCGCGGTGCACGAGTCCGGGCACGCGCTGATGGCCGCGCTGTGCGAGCACGCCGACCCGGTCGCCAAGGTGACGATCCTCCCGGCCGGGGTCGCCCTCGGCGCCACCGAGCAGCTGCCCGAGGCCGAACGGCACCTGTACAGCGAGGGCTACCTGACCGACCTGCTCACCGTCCAGCTCGGCGGCCGGGCGGCGGAACTGGTGGTCTTCGGCGAGGGCTCCACGGGCGCGGCCAACGACCTCGCCAACGCCACCTCGGTCGCCACCCGGATGGTCCGCGAGTTCGGCCTCTCCCCGGAACTCGGCCCGGTCGGCTACTCCAGCGGCACCCCGCACTACCTCGGCGACAACCCGGAGGACCTGCTGCGCCGCCCGTACTCCGAGCAGACCCAGCACGCCGTGGACGAGGCGGTGGCCCGACTGCTGCGCCGGGCCGAACGGCGGGCCCTCGACCTGCTCGCCGAGCACCGGCACCACCTGAACGAGCTGGCGGCGCTGCTGGTCGCCCAGGAGACGGTGGACGGCCGGGTGGTGCTCGAGATCCTGGCGCACCCGGCGCCGGGACCGCGGCCGCCGGTCTCGCTGCACAAGCCGGGCGAGCCGGACGGGCCGGGGCAGCCGGAAGGGCCGAGGGAGCCGGACGGGCCGGACAGGCCGGACAGGCCGGGGGAGCCGAGGGGGCCGGACGGGCCGGCGGAACCGGGCGAGGCCCCCCGCCCGTGACGGCCGCGGAGACGGTGGTCGTATCCTCGTGATCGCGTCACGTACCCACCGTCCCGAGGAGTCGGAATGACCGAGCCCCTGCCCGCCGACGTCCAGCGGGAGATCGCCCGTGCCCTCGGGGTCGCGCCCGTGCCGGACCCCGCGCGGGAAGCCGAGCGCCGGGTGGAGTTCCTGGCCGACCAGGTCCGGAGCTCCGGCGCGCGCAGCCTGGTGCTGGGCATCAGCGGCGGCGTCGACTCCACCACCGCCGGGCGGCTCTGCCAGCTCGCCGTCGAGCGGCTGCGGGCCGAGGGCCACCAGGTGACCTTCACGGCGATGCGGCTGCCGTACGGCGTCCAGGCGGACGAGGCGGACGCCCAGCTCGCGCTCGGCTTCATCCGCGCCGACGAGGTGCTGACCGTCGACGTCAAGCCCGCCACCGACGGCGCGCTCGCCGCCCTGAAGACCGCCGGCCTGACCTACCGCGACCGCGGCCACGAGGACTTCGTCGGCGGCAACGTCAAGGCCCGCCAGCGGATGGTCGTCCAGTACGCGGTGGCGGGCGCCAAGGGCGGGCTGGTCGTCGGCACCGACCACGCCGCCGAGGCCGCCGTCGGCTTCTTCACCAAGTTCGGCGACGGCGCGGCCGACGTGATGCCGCTGTCCGGCCTGACCAAGCGCCAGGTGCGGGCGATCGCCGAGGTGCTGGGCGCGCCGGCCGAGCTGGTCAAGAAGACCCCGACCGCCGACCTGGAGAACCTCGCCCCCGGCCGCCCCGACGAGGACGCCCTCGGCGTCAGCTACGACGCCCTGGACGACTTCCTGGAGGGCCTGCCGGTCAGCGAGGACGTCTTCCGCACCGTCCTCGGCCACTACCGCCGCACCGAGCACAAGCGCAACCTCCCGGTCGTCCCGCCCGTGGCATGACCGGCCCGGAGGAGCGCGCCGCCGGGGCCGTCCTCGGAGCCGCCGTGGGCGACGCCCTCGGCGCCCCCTACGAGTTCGGCCCGGCCGGCGCCTTCTCCGCCCGCTTCCCGGACACCCCGGGTGACCTGGTCGCGGGCGGCGGCTGGGAACTCGGCGAGGCCACCGACGACACCCAGATGGCCGTCCTGGTCGCCGACTCGCTGATCGAGCAAGGCGGCCTGGACCTCCCGGACCTCTTCGACCGGTTCCGCCGCTGGGCCGCCGCCGACCCGCACGACATCGGCCTCCAGACCGAAGCCGTCCTCACCAGCGGCCTGCCCTGGGACCTCGCCGCCGCCGCGCACGCCGGCACCACGCTGCGCGCCGCCGGCAACGGCGCCCTGATGCGCGCCTCGACCTCGGCCGTCGCCTTCGCCCGGGCCGGGCGGCAGGCCACCATGGACGCGGCGCGGCGCATCGCGGCGCTGACCCACGGGGACCGGGCGGCCTGGGAGGGCACGGCGATCCTCCACGAGCTCGTCCGGCTCGCACTCGACGGCTCCGACCCGCTGGCCGGACTCCCCGCCGTGCTGGCCCACGTCGACCCCGACCACCGCGAGCGCTACGCCACCGTCCTCGCCCCCGACTGGCACCCGGGGCGCGCCACCGAGGCCAACGGCGCGGTCTGGCCCTGCCTCGGTTCGGCGGTGTGGGCGCTGCGCACCACCGACGGCTTCGAGCAGGCGCTGCGCGCCGCGGTCGACCTCGGCGGCGACACCGACACCGTGGCCGCCGTCACCGGAGGCCTGGCCGGGGCCCGGTACGGACTGGCGGCGATCCCGGAGCGCTGGACCGGACCGCTGCACGTGAAGCTGCCCGGGTTCGGCGGGCGGGTGCTCCGGGCGCGCGAACTCGTCGAGATTTCTGAACAATTGACTGGATGTCAGAAGAGGCCTACCAGGGGATGTGGATCTCCGGCGGGTTGACCAGGAAGTACACGATCAGGGCCGCCGGGACCAGCAGCTGGCAGAGGAGCGGTCCCAGCATCGCGAGGCGCCAGCGGCGCTGCGGGGTCGACCGGTCGCCGGCGACCGCTGCGCCGAGCAGCACGGTGAACCCGACGACGCCGAGGAGCCACATCGTCTGCACCACCGCGGTGTGGTGCTCCTCGGGCGTCTGCTCCCCGGCCCACCGCCAGATCCGGGACAGCAGGAAGCCGTCGATCGCCACCGTCAGCACGGCGAACACCGCCCCGGCCCGTAGGTCCGCCGATTCCCTGCCCAGGCCCTTGATCCCCGTCCGTGCCACTGCGTCCGTCCCCCCGGTGTCGGCCTGCTCATGTGGCTGGCTACGGTAGCGGCAAGGGGGCCGGCCCCATAGAGGGCGGCGGTCGGCCGAGGGGGCGCGGGGGATGGGGCGATGACGGTGGATCGGCTCGCGGTGGCGTCCGGGGGCGGGGCCTGGACGGCAACCTGCTCACCGCCGTGCTGCCGACCACCGCGCTCCAGGACGGGCTGCCTCGCCTCGCGGGCTGCCGGCCACCCGGCCGGTCCGGTGATCGGGCTCAACGACGGTGCGGTGCCCGGCCGTTGAGCCTTCCGGCGGGACCGTGAGGGCCGGGTCCGTCAGTCCCCGTCGGCGTCCGGCTCGGCGGTCGGGGCGGCGCCGGAGCGGATGGCCAGCCTGCTCTCGGCGGTGGTCCAGTCGGCGGCGATCGCCTGCTGGGCGGCGGCCAGGGTGACCTGGCCCTTGCAGATCGCGGTGTGCAGGTGGCTCTCCACCGCGTCCTTGGGATTGTTCGGGCCCTTGCCCGGGACGTGGCCGGGGGAGGGCGGCTGGACCCACAGGTTGCGCGGGTCGTTGGGGTCGCCGCCGAGCTGGAGGCTGATCAGGTGGTCGTACTCGGCGTCGCCCATCGGGCCGTCGTAGCCGTACGACCTGGCGTTCTCGGCCTTCTCCTTGCCGGTGATGTTCGACGGCGGGCGGATGGTCGAGGTGTAGCCGCCCTGCTTGCAGATGGTGTCCTTGAGATTGGCCTGGCTGACCGCCGGGCTCACCGCGCCCGGCGTGCAGCCGGGGTCGGGCAGCGGCTGCCGGTCCGCGGTGTAGCGGTAGTGGCAGCTGCCCGGCGCGGGCTGCGGCTGGACGTCGTAACCGCTCTTCGGGCCGGGGCCGGTGACGATCGCGGCGCCCGCGGGCGGGGCCGCGGCCGCGGCGTCACCCGCGGCC
>NZ_JBEXJK010000225.1:0-13703 GCF_040609095.1 Kitasatospora sp. NPDC004799 | reverse complement strand
CCTCGACGGTCCGCGCCGTGACCGGCTCGGCGGACCGTCGCGCCGCCAGCTCCGCGCCGACCTCGCGCACCGCGGCCTCCACACCCTCCGCCAGCGTCCGCAGCTCCATGAGTTCCACGATTTCCATGGCCGTGCTCCCCTCTCCCGTCGTCCCCGAGTCCGTCCCCGGCCGGTCGCCGCTCCGGCCGACCGGTACCAGGAGTACCGGGACAAGGAGTACCGTCAGCGCTGCCGAACAGGACGCGGAAGCCGCCGGGAATGACGGGAATCGGACACCATGGACCTCGCCACCGCTGATCCGGACAGCGTGCTGGACGCCCTCGACCGCCGCCTGGTCTGCGCGCTCCAGGTGGACGGACGGGCCGAGCCCGGCCGGATCGCCGAGGTGCTGGGCGTCTCCGCCCGGACGGTCACCCGTCGGCTGGGCCGGATGCGGCAGGCAGGCGTGCTGCGGGTGGTCCGGCTGCCGGACGTCGAGGACGCCGCCGTGGGCGCGCTGCTGCTGCGGGTCCGGGTGCTGAGCGGCCGGGTGGACGCCATCGCCCGGGCCCTCGCCGACCGCCCCGACGTCCCGTTCGTTGACGTCATGCTCGGCGGCCACGAGATCGGCGCCGTGGTGCTCACCGACGCCGGCTCCCGCGACCGGCTGCTGTACGGGCAGCTGCCCGCGACCGGCGCCGTCACCGAGACCACCACCCACGCCGTGCTGCACGCCTTCGTCGACGCCGGGCAGTGGCGGGCCGGGTACCTGACCGAGCAGGAGACCGCCGCGCTCGCCCGGCCCGCCGTCCCGCGCCCAGCCGCGCCCCCGCCGCTGGACGGCCTCGACCGCGCGCTGCTGGAGCGGCTGGGCGAGGACGCCCGGCAGTCCCACGCCGTGCTGGCCGCGGCCGTCGGCGCGCCCGAGTCCACGGTGCGTCGCCGGCTGCACCGGCTGGACGAAGCGGGGCTGCTGCGCACCCACGCCACCGTGGACCCGCGGCTGCTCGGCATGGCCGTGGACGCCAACCTCTGGCTGGACGTGCCGCCCGGCCGGCTCGCCGAGGTCGGCACGGCGCTGGCCCGCCACCCGCGGGTGCACGGGGTGTTCGCCACCAGCGGCCCGGCCAACCTGCTGGCCACGGTGTTCTGCCCGGACCATGGCGAGCTGTACCGGTTCCTCACCGACACCCTCGGCCCGCTCGGAGCGGCCCGGGCGGAGACCACCATCACCGCCCGCGCGGTGAAGCGGGCCGGCGTGCTGCTCCGGCAGCCGCCCCGACGGCCGTAGCGGACCGGTCGTCACCGGGCCGGCCGCAGCGGACCTGCCATGGCCGGCCGCTGCGGCCCGCGCGGGGGAGTGCGGCCGAGGGGGAGAGCAGCCGCGGGGAGCGCGGCCGACGGCTGCCCGGCGGGCCGTTACCTGCGGGGTCATCGACGCCCGCCGCCCCCACCGGGCAGGGTGGTGGCACCCGGTGCGGCCGCCACGGCCCCGGGCTCCCACCCCGACAGGAGGCGATCCGTCATGTCCGCCCACGCGAACACCCTCACCCCCGCCCGGCCCGGTTCCGCCTTCTCGCCGTGGACGGTGCGCGGCGCCCTCGCCCTGGACGCCCTGGTCACCGGCGGCAACGGCCTGGCCTACCTGGCCTTCTCCGGCCCGCTCGGCGAGCTGCTCGGTGCCGGCCGCACCACCGTGGTCGACATCGGGCTCCTCCTCCTCGGGTACGCGCTCGCGGTCGGCGCGCTGGCCGCCCGCCGGCGGCCGCCGGTGTTCGGGGTGCGGGCCGTGATCGACCTCAACCTGGCCTGGGTGGTGCTCAGCCTGGTCGCGATGGAGCTGTGGCTGGAGCCGACCACCGCCGGGTTCGTCTGGATCCCGGCGCAGGCCGGGGCGGTGGCTCTGTTCGCCGTCCTCCAGTACACCGCCCTGCGGCGCCGGGCCCGGGAACAGGGCTGACGTCGAGCCCGGGCGCGGAGGAACGCCCTACCGCTCGGGCCCGACCACGGCTTGCAGGAACCGCACCGTCTCCGCGTCGGCCGGCAGGAAGGTCTCCATGGCCAGCTCGGAGACGGTGACGTCCAGCGGCGTGTTGAAGGTGGCGATGGTGGAGAGGAAGGAGAGCACCCGCCCCCCGTGCCGGATCCGCATCGGCAGTGCGAACGGGAAGCCGTCGGCGGCCGGACCGTCGGCGGCCCGGTCGTCCGCCAGGTTCTCCGCAAGCTCGGAGGCAAGGTCGGAGGTCGTCCCGGAAGCAGGTTCAGCAGCGGGATCGGCAGCCGGCTCGGGGTAGGAGCGGACCTCCTCGTACAGCCGGCGCAGCGGCTCGGCGCGGACCAGCTCCAGCTGCCGCTCCATCCGCTCCAGCAGGTGCTGCCGCCACTGCCGCAGGTTGACGATGCGCGGAGCCAGCCCGTCCGGGTGCAGGGTGACCCGGATCGCGTTGAACGGCGGCTCCAGCAGGTGCGGGGCGACGCCGTCCATCAGCAGCCCGAGCGAGCGGTTGGCCGCCAGCACCCGGAAGGCCCCGTCGACCACGACGGCCGGGTACGGGTCGTGGGCGGCCAGCAGCCGTTCCAGCCCGCCGCGCAGCGCGGCCATCGACGGGTCGTCCAGCGGCGTCTCGGGGTAGTGCGGGGCGTAACCGGCGGCCAGCAGCAGGGTGTTGCGCTCGCGCACCGGGACGTCCAGCTGCTCGGCCAGCCGCAGCACCAGCTCCCGGCTCGGCCGGGAGCGGCCGTTCTCGACGAAGCTGAGGTGGCGGGTCGAGGAGTCCGCCCGCAGCGCCAGTTGCAGCTGGCTGAGCTGCCGTCGTTCCCGCCAGCCGCGCAGCAGCGGGCCGACGCCGGTTCCCGTCGGGCTGCCCATGCCCGCCATGATCGTCATGGCCCAGGACGCTACTCGAACGAGCCCGGTCGAGGGGAGGGGGCGTGGGGATCGGGCCGGCGGGGGGAGCGGGGGCGGGTCAGACGCCGGTGCTCGAACCCGGGCGGATGACCATGAGCACCACGACCACGGCCCACAGCAGGTTGAACAGCCCGGCGGTCATCGGCAGCGTCTTCAGGCCGCCGAGGGCCTTGGCGTGCCGCTCGTCCGACGGCTCGAGGTCGAGCGCGTCCACGGCGGCCTGCTGACCGGGCAGCACGAAGAGCAGCAGCGAGAGCGCGGCGACCGCGGTCAGCACCATCGAGACGATCAGCCAGGACTGCCCGAGCACGTCCATCACCTGGGCCAGGCCGATGCCCAGCACCGGCACGCTGACCCCGAGCAGCGCGTAGACCTGGGTGATCCGGTGCAGCACGCGCAGCACACCGGCGTCGGAGGCCCGGTCCGGACCGGCGGCCAGCGCGGCCTTCGCCCGGCGGGGGAACATGCTGACGGCCACCGCGACCGGGCCTATGAACAGGACCGAGACGAGGACGTGCAGGCTCAGCAGGAACTTGGCCATGGCGGGGGCATCCTTGGGGATCCAGTGGGCGGCTGGTCGGCGGGCGCGCGCGGTCGGCGTGCCCACGACCAGGCACGCTAACACCGCTTATTCACCGGCCCACCGCGCGGGTGGGCCGCTGGGGCCCCGCCCGGGCCCGGCGCTCAGCCCGCCGCGGTGAGGTCCACGATCCGGGGCGGGGCGGTGCTGACGGCCGCGACGGCGGCGGCGTGCTCCGGGTCGGTCCAGTCGAGCAGGTGCAGGTCCTCCCACCGGCTGGCCAGCGGAGCGCCCGGCGGGACGGACAGCGGCAGCCCGGAGAGGTCGACCCGGCCGAGGGTGTCCAGGGTGGCCCGCCCGATCTTGATCAGCGACTCCTTGCGCACCCAGAGCCGCAGGAACGCCTGCTCCGGCTCCGGGGCGGCCTCGACCAGGGCCAGTTCGGCCGGGGCGAGCACCCGGCGGGCGACCGAGCGCAGCGAGCCGCCCCGGGCGGACAGCTCGACGTCCACCCCGACCGGCTGGTAGCCGGCGCCGGCCGCGACCACGCCCCGGGTGTGCGACAGGCTCACGTGCACCCCGGGGTGGTCCGGCAGGTAGGGCTTGCCGTGGTCGGCGAGCCCGCAGTCCGGGCACTGCTGGGCGAGGGCGAGGCCGGCCACCGGCACACCGAGCAGCCGGGCGGCGCAGAGCCGGACCAGCAGGTGCCCGGCGGTGAAGTCGATCCGTCCGGACTCGTGCCGGAAGCGCGCGGCGCGCTCCCGTTCCATGGCGGTCAGCAGGTGCTCGCCCGTCTCGGGGTGCCGCAGCACGGCGTCGGCGGACGCGACGGCGACGAGCGGCGCGCTCTGTTCCTGGGCCTCGGTGGTCATGCCTCCCAACCTAGGGCCTCCCCGTCCGTCAGCGCCTGTGTGGTTCGGCACTGCTCCAGACGGATGAATTTCAGATCCGATCTGAAGATCTGTAGGGTGCGAATAGTCCGTTTTGGGGTTGGATATCCCGGATCTGTGAGATCGCTAGCAGATAGCACGGAACGCGGCAGACCATCCTGGTCTGCCCTTTTCTCATGCACGGAGGAATTGTCGATGGGTCAGGCCACCGGTTCGCCGGATCACAGAACGACCGCCGTGAGAACTCCGGCCGCACGCAGGCGCCGGGCCGTCCGGGTCGCGGTGGCGACCGCCGTCACCGCGCTGCCGCTGGCCGCGGTGCTGACGGTGGGTTCGGCCGCTCCGCTGGCCCCGCCGCTGGGCGCCTGCTCCGGGCCCGACTGCCCCGCCACCTGGCCGCCGCCGCACAACGGCGACTTCCCCGGCCGCGACGCCACCATCAACGTCTTCACCGGCGGCGACTACACCGTGAACGGCCGGGCCGCCGAGGCCGAGGGCAAGATCGTCACGCTGGGGAACCTGACCGTCGACAAGAACGGCGGCGGCATCTACAACATGGGCGTCGTCGGCGTCGGCTCGCGCGTGCCGCCGCCGAACGGCAGCGACTTCGTGACCACCGGCGGCAACGTCGACGTCGTGGCCGGCAACAGCATCCTGATCGGCGGCAGCGACTCGAAGGGCCCGGCGTTCGGCAACCTGCGCCACGCGGGCACCGTCACCGGCACCGTGAGCATCGACCCCACCGGCCAGTCCATCCAGGACCCGAACGCCGCCGCGCCGTACCAGTCGGTGCTGACCCAGATCGAGGAGGTCTCCGACTGCGTCGGCCGGGCCACCGCGACCGGCACCGTCGCGGTCACCGCCAGCGAGGCGACCTTCACCGGTGATGGCACCAGCATGAAGCAGGTCTTCAACGTCACCCAGAACCTCGCCTCGCCGAGCGGCGGGCAGATCGGCCTGGTCTTCACCAACATCCCGGCCGGCGCCACCGTCGTGGTGAACATGCTCGGGGACAGCCCGATCATCAACACCTACACCGGCACCGGTCTGGCGGGCGACCAGACCACCGAGATGCGCTCCAAGCTGATGTACAACTTCCCGACCGCGACCTCGGCGCAGATCCTCGGCAGCGCCCAGTTCCAGGGCTCGGTCCTGGCCGGCAACCCCGGCGGCACCACGACCATCGCCCAGCCGGGCCTGAACGGCCGGGTGTACCTCGCGGGCAACCTGATCCACACCGGCACCGGCGGCTACGAGATCCACAGCTACCCGTTCGACGGCGACCTGCCGGACTGCGTCGTGACGCCGAGCCCGACGCCGACCTCGCCGAGCCCGACGTCCCCGTCCCCCACCTCGTCCCCCACCTCGCCGTCGCCGACGTCCCCGTCGCCGACCTCGACCTCGCCCGCGCCGACCTCCCCGGGGCCGACCTCCACCTCGCCCGCGCCGACCTCCCCGGCGCCCACCTCGCCGTCGGCCACCGCGACGACGTCCAGCGCCGGTCCGGGCCCGACCAGCCACCACCCGACCGGGCACCCGACCAGCCACCACCCCGGTGGCGGCGGTGAGCTGCCCTCCACCGGAGCGGGCAACGCCCCGGTGGTCTTCGGCCTGGCGGGCGTCGGCCTGCTCGGCCTCGGCGGTCTGGCCGTGCTGGCCGCCCGCCGTCGCGGCCGCCACAGCTGACGGTCCGTCCGGCTGCCGTAGGCTCCCCCGTACGGCTGGGGAGCCGAGCAGTCGGACAGCGGCGCGGGCCGCCCGAGTCGATCCGACCGGGCGGCCCGCGCCGTTTCCGTCCGCGCCGTTTCCGTCCGCGCCCCGTGCCGTTCCCCGGCTCCCTCCGGCCGGCTACCGCGCGGCCGGGTAGCGGGCGAGGCCCGAGCCGAGCAGTCCGAAGGCCCGGTCCACCGCCGCCTCGATCCGGGTCCGTACCGTCCCGGCGGGCTCCCCGGCCACCACGGCCCGCCGGACCTCGCCGAGCGCGGCCCGGTGGGCGCCCGCGACGGCGCCGGCCACGATCCGGGGGAGCGGGTCCTCCGGCGCGGCCCCGGACTCCTCGGCCAGGACGGCCGCCAGGGCCGCCTCGGCCCGTTCGCCGAGCTCCAGCAGCCGGGCCCGCAGGGCGGCGCTGTCCTCGACGATCCGCCAGAACGCCGCCATCCCCGGGTGCAGCCCGACCGTCGGCTCCCCGCTCGCGAAGGCCGCCAGCAGCTCGGCCCGGACGGCGTCCACGGCCGAACTGCCGACTGGACGGTGCCGGACCACCTCGGCCAGGTGGGCGACCACCTCCTCCTGACGGTCGAAGAACAGGTCCTCCTTGGTCGGGAAGTAGTTGAAGACCGTGTTCGGCGAGACCCCGGCCGCCCGGGCCACCTCGGTCACCGTGACCCGGTCGAACCCGCGCTCGGCGAACAGGCCCATGGCGGTGTCGGCCAGCAGCTCCCGGGTCTGCTGCTTCTTGCGTTCGCGAAGTCCCATGGCCGGAGTCTATCCGCCGTTCATGGTGTCACTCCAAACTTGCAGTGACACCAAAAATATCGGCTACGGTGGGCGGCATGACCTTCACCTTCGGCATCTATCCCGGCGGAGCGGCCGGCGACGACACCGGCGTGATCGCGCCCGCCCGCCCCGACGACCCGGCCCGGATCACCGCCGCCCTGCGCGAACTCCAGGGCGGCGCGGCGGAGTTCCTGGTCCGCGCCTACCGCTCCCACCCGGGCGGCGAGCACACCCCCGAGCGGCCCGAGCAGTACGCCGTCGAGGGTCGCCGGCTCGACCTGGTGGTCCAGTACCGGGAGCGCGACGGGGAGTTGGCCGGCTGGCTGGACTTCGTCCGGCGGACGGTCCGGACGGAGGGGCGCCGCCTCGCCCTGCTGCAGATCTGCGAGGAGCCCAACCTCGACCTCCCGCCGGTGGACGGCAGCGTCCCGAACGTCCGCCGGGCGCTGGTCGAGGGGGTGGTCGCGGCCAAGGAGGAGGCGCTGGCCCACGGCTTCGACCGGCTGGCCGTCGGCTTCAACGCGGTGCCCTCCTTCGACCCCGCGGACACCTTCTGGCCCGAGCTCGGCCGGCTCGCCGACGAGCGCTTCCACCGCGCCCTGGACTACGTCGGCCTGGACTTCTTCCCGGACGTCTTCCGCCCCGTGCCGCCCGGCCGACTCGCCGACGCGGTACGGGCGGTGCTCACCGGCTTCCGCCGGGACACGCTGCCCCGGGCCGGGATCGGCCCCGGCGTCCCGCTGCGGATCTGCGAGAACGGCTGGCCCACCGGCCCCGGGCGGAGCGGGGCGCGGCAGGCCGAGGTGGTGGCGGAGGTGGTCCGGACGGTCGCCGGGCTCGCCGCCGAACTCAACGTCACCGGTTACGCGTTCTTCGCCCTGCGCGACGCGGACAGCGCGGGCGCCGGGCTGTTCCCGCGCTTCGGCCTGCTGCGCGACGACTACACGCCCAAGCCGGCCTTCGCGGTCTACCGGGAGCTGGTCGAGGAGCTGACGCGCTGACGAACCGGCCTTCCGGGCCGGTCAGTTCGCCTCGAAGAAGCGCTCCACCGTACGGCGGCGGGCGGCGTCGGCGTGCACCGGTTCGCCGATCACCCGGCCGGCCAGGGCGACGGCCAGCTCGCCGACGTCCTGCCGCAGGAGGCGGGCCGCCTCGGCCCGGTCGGCGGCGATCCGGGCGCGGCCGGTGGTGAGCAGTTCGTCCCGGTGACGGATGCCCTCCGCGCGGGCCGCGGCCATCGCCGCCGCGCCGCGCTCGGCGTACTCCTCCCGGATCCGGGCCGCCTCGTGCCGGGCCTCGGCCAGCTCCCGCAGGCGGGCCTCCCGGACGGCCTCGGCCTCGGCGAGCAGGGCCTCGGCGCGTTCGGCGCGGCCCTCGGTGGCGTCCCGGCGCTCGGACTGCACCCGTTCGACCCGGGGGAGCAGGTGGCGGCCGAGCGTCCACAGCAGCAGGAGGAACAGCACCAGTCCGAGGAGCAGCGGTGCCGGTTCGGGCTTGAGCGGGCCGAGTTCGAGGTTCACGCACGACCTCCCCAGGGTGGTGACGTCCCGTCAGGAAGGAGCATCCCCGAGGGCGACGGCGGTCGAACTCGGCCCGGACATGAGCTGCGTCACGGTGGCCGGGCTACGTGACTTCGCCCCGGCGGGAGAAGCGCTCCGCCCGCCACTCGCCGCTCTCCAGCACCTCGGCCAGCTGCCGGGCCGCGTCCCAGACCTCGGTGTACGAGAGGTAGAGCGGCGTGAAGCCGAAGCGCATCAGGTCCGGCGCGCGGAAGTCGCCGATCACCCCGCGCTCGATCAGGGCCTGCACCACCGGGTAGCCGTCGGCGTGCCGCAGCGCGACCTGGCTGCCGCGCCGGGCGTGCTCGCGCGGGGTCACCACCTCGACGCCGTCCAGCCCCTCGGTCAGCGAGACGAACAGGTCGGTCAGCGCCAGGCTCTTCGCCCGGACCGCCGCCAGGTCGACCCGCTCCCAGACGTCCAGCGAGGCGTCCAGGGCGGCCTGGCCGAGCAGCGAGGGCGAGCTGGTCAGGAACCGGCCGATGCCCGGCTTCGGGTCGTACCCGGGCTCGAAGGCGAACGGCCGGGCGTGGCCGAACCAGCCGCTCAGCGGCTGGAGCGGGCCGGCCGCCAGGTGCCGCTCGGCGACGTACAGGAAGGCCGGCGAGCCGGGGCCGCCGTTCAGGTACTTGTAGGTGCAGCCGACCGCGAAGTCCGCGCCGGCGGCGTCGAGTTCGACCGGCAGCGCGCCCACCGAGTGGCACACGTCCCAGATCATCAGGGCGCCCGCGGCCCGCACCCGGGCGGTGATGCCGGGCATGTCCAGCAGCTCGCCGGTGCGGTAGTCCACGTGCGAGAGGACGACCGCGGCGACGTCCCCGTCCAGGTGCCGGTCCAGCTCCTCGGGGCGGATCAGCGCGCTGCGCGCGCCCTCGGCCAGGCCGGTCACGCCCTCGGCGATGTACAGGTCGGTGGGGAAGGCCTCGGCGTCGCCGAGCACCGTGCGCCGGCCCGGGCGCAGCCGGAGCGCGGCCGACAGCACCTTGAACAGGTTGACCGAGGTGGTGTCGCAGACGACCACCTCCGCCGGATCGGCGCCGATCAGCGGCGCGATCCGCCGCCCCAGCCGGTACGGCTGCTCGAACCAGCCGGCGTCGTTCCAGCTGCGGATCAGCTCCCGGCCCCACTCCTCCTCGACCACCCGGCGCACCCGCTCGGGCGTGCGCACCGGCAGCGCGCCCAGCGAGTTGCCGTCCAGGTAGACCACCCCGTCCGGCAGGGCGAACTCCTTGCGGAACGCCGCCAGCGGGTCGACGGCGTCCAGCGCCGCGCAGTCCTCGCGCGTGGTCATGCCCGTCCCTCCCTCGTCATCCGTGTGGTGCACAGCCCGTCCCGTTCCGTTGTGCCCGTCACAGCCCGTCCCGGATCGTCCACAGCTCCGGGAACACGTCCTGCTCGGCCGACTTGCGCAGCCAGGTCAGCCCGCTGGAGCCGCCCGAGCCGGGCTTGCCGCCCATCGTCCGCTTGACCGCCGAGAGGTGCCGCTGGCGCCACCGGGTGACCCGCTCGGCCACGTCCAGCAGGGCCTCGCCGAGCGGCTGGAGCGCGGCGAGCTCCGGCTCGGTGTACACCCGCCGCCAGGCCGCCTCGACCTCGGCGGACGGCTGGTAGCGCTGCTCGGAGGGCGCCTGGCGCGGGGCCAGGCCGCGGCGCGCCAGCAGGGCCAGCGCCTCGTCGTACAGGCCGGGGGAGCGCAGCGCCTCGGTCAGCTCGGCCTGGGTCTCCGGCATTCCGTCGTACATCTTCAGCAGTGCGGCGTTCTTGTTGCCGAGCAGGAACTCCAGCCGCAGGAAGGCGGCGGACTGGAAACCGGAGGCCTCGCCGAACAGCGCGCGGAAGGAGTTGAACTGGTGCGGGGTCATGGTGGCCAGCAGGTCCCAGGACTCCACCAGCACGTCCTGCACGTGGGTGCCCCGGCGCAGCGCGGCCAGCGCGGCGGTCAGGTCGTCCTCGCGCAGCGCCTGCCCGGCGAGCGTCCACTCGTGCCGCAGCAGGTCGAACAGCAGCTCCATCACCTGGGTGGTGACGATGAACGAGAGCTCGGCCGGCTCCTCGCTGCGCGGGTGCTGCAGGCCGTGCAGCTCCTCCAGCCGGACGTACTGGGCGTACGGGGTCCCCCGGCCCGGTGCCCCACCCCGACCGAACGACAGGTTGGGTGTCTCCACCGTGTCGTGCCCCATCCCGATCCCTCCTGATCCTCCGGGCCCGTCACCCGGTCCGGTGAACCAGCCGGACTGCCGGGTTCCACCGGGTGCCCATTGTGCGGCGGCGATGCCCCCCGCTTGAATGGTCGACGGGTATCGCAACCGCCTTCGGAGCTGTCGTTCGCAAGGCGTTCCGCCGATTCGCCTTACAAACGGAAATCCCTTGATCCCGACCACCGGGGAGGCCGCCTTGGACGCCGTCGACCGCCGTCTGCTCGCCGAGCTCCAGGCCGACGCCCGGCTCTCGTACAACGAACTCTCCCGCCGGGTGAGCCTGTCCGCACCCGCGGTGGCCGAACGGGTCCGCCGGCTGGAGTCGGAGGGGGTGATCAGCGGCTACCACGCCCACGTGGACCTCACCCGGGCCGGGCTGCCGATCACCGCGCTGGTCCAGATCCAGTGCTACGGCCCGCGCTGCGTGCTGCGCGACCCGGACGTGCCGACCTGGTCGGAGGTGGTCCAGCTGCACCGGGTCACCGGCGGGGCGTGCTGCGTGCTGCTGGTCGCGGTGTCGACGATGGCCGAGTTCGAGGCGGTGTGCGACCGGCTCGGCGGCTACGGCCAGCCGTCCAGCTCGATGATCCTCTCCAGCCCGGTGCCCTGGCGGCCGGTGGAGCCGCGCTGACCGCCGGGTCACTTCTGCGGGCCCGCCCGGGCCGGCTGGCCTTGACGCGGACGTCAGGGAGTAGGTTGCCCGGCATGCCGAACGAGCGCCACATCCTGCTGCTGCCCGGGAGCCTGCGGGCCGGTTCCACCAACGAGACCGTGCTGCGCACCGCGGCCGCGGTGGCCGACGCCACCCCGGGCCTGCGGACCACGTACTACACCGGACTGGCCGGGCTGCCGCACTTCAACCCGGATCACGACACCGACCCGCTGCCGGAGCCGGTGGCCGCGCTGCGGGCCGCGATCGAGGCGGCCGACGCGCTGCTGGTCTGCACCCCCGAGTACGCCGGGACGCTGCCGGGCGCGTTCAAGAACCTGCTGGACTGGACGGTCGGCGGGGTCGAGATCTCGGACAAGCCCACCGGCTGGATCAACGCCGCCGGCCCGGGCCGCGGCCTGGGCGCCGAGGCCACCCTGCGCACCGTGCTCGGCTACACCGGTGCGGCCGTGCTGGACGGGGCCTGCGTCCGGCTGCCGCTGGAGCGGGGGGCGGTCGGCCCGGACGGGCTGGTCGCCGACCCGCTGGTGCGCGAGCGGATCGGCGAGGTGCTGGCCCGGCTCGCGGCGGGCTGAGCGGCGGGCCGAGCGCCGACCTCACGCCCCGGCCCGCGGCGGCCGAGCGGCACCGTCCCGACCCGGCCCGCGGCGGCCGAGCGGTCGGGTGACCTGCGGAGAGCGGGCTCAGTGCCCCTCCGGCAGGTGCACCCCCAGCCCGGCCAGGCCCTCCAGGAACAGCTCCACGCCGACCGCCGCCAGCAGCAGCCCGAGCAGCCGGGACAGCACCTCCAGCGAGGTGCGGTGGGTGCGTCGCATCAGCGGTGCGAGCACCGCCACGCAGAGGTAGTTGATCACCGCGACGGCCACGTACGCCCCGGCGACGGCGGCCTTCCAGCCCCAGTCGTCCTGGTTGAGCGAGGCGACCAGGACGGCCGTGACGGCGAGCGGGCTGGCGATGTACGGGAGCAGCAGTTCGCGGATGCCGTCCACCAGCGGGTTCGCCAGGTGCTCGTCCTCGTCGCCGTCCGAGCCGAGGTGGATCCCGAAGACCAGCGCGACGGCGTAGACGAAGAAGATCGCCCCGCCGGCGAGCTGGAGCGACTGGTCGCTGATGTGGAACAGGCTGGTCAGTTCGTCGGCCCCGAAGCCGAGCACCAGGCCGATCACGGCCGAGATGGCCGTGCTCAGCGCCGCCAGCCGGCGCAGCTCCAGGTTGCTGCGGGTCGCGGCGAGCCGGGCGAAGGACAGCAGGGTCTTCGGCGGGCCGACCACGGCGAAGAAGGCGATGAAGGCGCTGCTCAGATTGAAGACGAACATGCGCCCAAGCATGACCGCGGGGCCCCGGGCGGGCGGTCCGCCACGCCCCGCGGCCGGGCGTGGCCTGCATCTCCTCACCGGGCGGTTCATTCCCGGTCGGCGGCGAATTCGCCCGGATGGCGGCCTCGATTCGAAGCCGCGGGCGCTCTCGGTTGCTATGGAGGCAGGACTGCCACCGAGCGGGACCACGCCGCCGCGGAAGCGAGGATGCGACATGTGTCTGAACCGTAGGGACCTGGGCCTGCTGGCCCTGCGCAGCGCGGTCGGCGGGGTGCTGATCGCGCACGGCACCCAGAAGCTGTTCGGCTGGTTCGGGGGCGGCGGCCTGGACGCCACCACGGAGGCCATGGAGCACATGGGCTTCCATCCGGCCCGGCAGAGTGCGCTCGCGGCCGGACTCGGCGAGGCGGGCGGCGGCGCGCTGCTGGTGGCCGGGCTGGCCACCCCGGCGGCCGGCGCGGTGGTGGCCGGGACGATGGCGGGCGCGGTGTCGGTGCACGCCCCGGCCGGCTTCTTCGCGATGTCCGGCGGGTACGAGTACCCGGCCTTCCTCGGCGCGACCGGGCTGGCGATCGGCCTGGCCGGGGCCGGCCGGTACTCGCTGGACCACCTGACCGGCCACGTCTTCGACCGGCCGTGGGTCGGCCTGGTGTCCTTCGTGGCGAGCGCCGCCGGGGCGTACGGCGTGGTCGCCCGGCGCCGGCACGTGGTGCGGCTGCGCGAGGAGCGGGCCGCGGTGGAGGCGGACGAGCAGGAGGAGGGCTCCGGGCTCTCGTAGCGGGCGCGCTGGGCGCGGCGGGCGCGGCGGGTCCTCCCGCAGCCGTCTCACCTGGCGGTCATCTCCCCGGCGGTCGTCTCACCCGGAGGCAGCAGCCCTGCTGGCGGCCGTCCGCCGGCCCTCGGAGGGTGGGCGGGAGGTGTGCCGGGCAGCCCGGCGCCGACCGGAAACGAGGGACCGCATGGACCGCCAGCCGCTCACCCGCGCCAGCCGCCCGACCCCGCCGAGGGCCACCGAGCAGGACCTGGACGCACCGCCGCTGGGGCGTCAACGGTGCCTGCTGGCGGGGGTGTCGTCATGGGCTGTCACCCGCTGCTGAACACATAGGCAGTGTGGAGGGAACGCGGGGAAGTGAAACATCTCAGTACCCGCAGGAAGAGAAAACA
>NZ_JBEXJK010000224.1:0-13709 GCF_040609095.1 Kitasatospora sp. NPDC004799 | reverse complement strand
GGAGTAGACGTAGCACTCCGGTCGGCCAGCCAGGATGCCGAAGGACTTCGACACCACGCTGTTCTGCCGGTAGGTCCTCGGCCACGAGGTGCCGCAGCGGCAGGCCGGGGTGGGCGCGGTCGCGGAGCGCGTCGAAGACCGGGACGTGGACGGGCGAAGTGTGGAGCAGTGCCAGCATGGGCGCGATGGTACCGGCGGAGGGCGGTCAGGCCCGGGGTCAGGCCCAACCCCGGCGCTCGGAGAGCCAGTTGAGGACGACCTCGCCGCACCAGGTCTGGTGTCCGCGCAGCTCCGGCGAGTCGGGCTTCGGGGGCTGGGTGCCGGAGCGCAGGAAGAGGCCGGCCAGGGCCGCGAGCGCGGTGTCCAGCTGCTCGGGGGCGACGCCCCGGGCGGTGGGGTGGTCGGCGAACAGGCGGGAGGCGTCGTGGCCGTCGGCGTGGGCGGCGGCGAGCAGCACCGTGAGGTCGAGCCAACTCGCGCCCAGGCAGGGCCAGTTCCAGTCGCAGACCCAGGCCTTGCCGCGCCCGTCGAACAGCACGTTGTCGCGGCGCAGGTCCCAGTGCAGGACGGAGTGGCCGGCGGTGGCCGCGGCCCAGCCGCTCTCCAGCTCGGCGAGCGGGTCGACCAGCCCCCGGGGAAACCACCCCGGCAGCCGGTCGGCCCAGTCGCCGCCGCCGGAGGCCAGGTCGCGCCAGGCGTCGGTCGACTCCTCGGCGACCGGCCGCAGGCCGACGTCGAGCAGGGCGCCGGTGGGGCGTTCCAGTTCCCGCGCGATCGCCGTGCAGGTGTCGAGGACGGCGGCGAGTTCGGCGGGGCGCCAGGGGTCGGCAGGCGTCCGGGCGCCGGCGACCGCGTCCAGGCCGAGGACCACCCAGCCGTCGTCCTCCTCCAGCCAGCGCAGCCGCGGCGCGGGCACGGCGGCGGGCAGCGCCCGGTTGATCAGGGCCTCCCGCCGGTAGCAGTCCGCGATGACCGGGTCGCTCGCGCCGTTGGCCGCCTTGACGAACTGCGGCCCCTTCGGGCCGTGCAGGACGGCCGCGAAGCCCGGGGTGAAGCCGTCGCCCGCGCTCGGGCCGGCGGTCACCCGGCCGCCGAGCCGGCGTTCGATCAACGAGCGGACCGGGGCGGGCAGTTGGAGCCAGCCCGGCCGCAGAGCGGTCGAGCCGGCGGGGGGCTTCGGGGTGAGGGTGCTGGACGGCATGGGCGGCATGGACGGCATGGGCGCCATCCTGGCGCGCCCGCACGGCGGTTCGCCATCGAGTTTCCGCGCCCGGGTCCGCCCGGGCGGACCCGGGCGGTGCGGAAAGCGGGCACCGCGGTTCGACGGCGGCTCAGCCGCGGCGGGCCTCCACGAGCCGGGCCGGGGCGGTGCCGAGCCACCAGGTGGGGTCGGCGCTGCCGTCGGTGGTGCGGCCGTCGCGGTGGACGTAGTGGCGCACGTCCCGTCCCGGCTCGGCGAAGTCGCCGGCCAGGGCCCGCTCCAGCCACTCCGCGCCGAACCGGAAGACCTCGGCCGCCACTCCCCCGAGCGGGTGGAACTCGTCCTCGTAGACCCGCAGTTCCTTCGGCGCCCGGACGCGCTCGAAGCTCTCCAGCGCCTGGCCGAGGTCGGTGAGCTCGTCGAACTCGCCGATCCCGTACAGCACCGGGCAGGTGATGTCGGCCACCAGGTCGCCCAGCGGCATCCGCTGGACGAGGTCGCGGTCGAAGGCCTCCTCGTCGGTGTACCCGGCCATGTACATGTAGTTGTTCTTGAAGGTCGGCTGGGCGCGCTCGAAGATCGTCGCGAAGTCGCCGGTGACGGCCTCGAAGGCGGCGAGCGCGGCCAGGCGGCGGTCGGTGGCGGCCGCCCGGGAGCCCCAGTAGCCGCTCATCGAGATGCCGAACATGCCGATCCGGTCGGCGTCGACCTCCGGCAGCGCGGCCAGGTAGTCGACGTAACGGCCGATCGCCCGCTCGTAGTTGCCGAGGTCGACGGTCAGCCCGCCGGCCCGGCTCTCGCCCTGGCCCGGGCCCTCGACGGACAGCGCGACCATCCCGCGCGAGGTGTAGTAGCGCTCGGCCGCCCAGATGTAGTCCTCCTTGATCATGTCCATCCCCGGGCCGAGGATGACGGCCGACGCGTTCTCCACCGGGCCGGCCGGCAGGTGCAGCAGCGCGAAGATGCGCGAGCCCTCGAAGTCCAGCTCCACCCGCCGCACCCGGCCCCCGCGCAGCACGCCGAGGCGCTCCACGCAGTGGTCGGCGCGCTCGCGCATGGCCGCCTTGCGCGGGTCGGCGGCGTCGAAGAGCGAGTACTGGGCGCGGCCCCACATCACGGCCGCCCGCTGGTAGAGGTCGGCGGCGGTCCGCGCGAAGCCGTTGCGCTCGTGGTGGGCGGCGCGCTCCTCGGCCTGGCCTGCCACCGTCGCCCACGCCTTGGGCAGCATCGCGCCGCTCCGGACCAGTGCGAAGACCTTGGCGAAGTCGGTGTGGTCGTGGCCCAGCTGCTCCATGGTCCCGACGGCCTCGGGGTGCAGCGCGTCGAAGCCGCCCTGGGCGAGGGCGGTGTCCAGGGCCCAGCTCTGGCCGGTCGATCGGATGGTCATGGGTCTCCTCCTGGAGGTCCGGTTGACTCAGTACTTAATCAATAAGTACTTAGTCATTAAGTACTGAGGCTAGGCTGCTGTCAACCCGCGAGGAGGAACCGACCATGACCGAGCCGTCACCCGCCGACGACCGCGCCCGGGCGCTCGACCGCCTGGCCCGCGCCGCCTACCGCCTCAGCGCGGCCGACGCCCGGCTGCGCGGGCGCGCCACCCGCACCCCGGGCGCGCTCTCCCTCACCCACGCCCGGGCCCTGCGCACCCTGGCCGAACAGGGCCCCCTGACCATCGGCCAGCTCGCCGCCGGCACCGAGACCACCGGCGCCGCCACCACCCAGCTGGTCAACGGCCTGGTCACGGCCGGCTACGTCACCCGCACCCGCCAGCCCGAGGACAAGCGCTCGGTGCTGGTCGCCCTCACCGACACCGGGCGGGCCCGGCACGACCAGCGCCAGCAGGCGCTGGTCGAGGCCCTGCACGCCGACCTGGACGACTACGACGACGCCGCCCTCGACCGGGCCACCGAGGTGCTGCAGCGGCTGTCCGCCGTCTACGACCGGCTGTGAGGGCGGCGGCCCGGGGGACGGCCCCCGGGCTCAGGGGGCGGTGAACAGCCCCGGGAAGGCCGGGGCCAGCCACGGGCGGCGGCCCCAGGCGAACACCTTGCCCCGGGCGATGGCCCCGGCGGTGGAGCAGCGGCCCAGGGCGAGGAGGAAGAACGCCACCGGCTCGACGACGATCGTGCAGTCGGGGCGGCGCGGCGGCTCCTGGCTCACCACGGCGGCGCCGTCCGTGAAGGTCACCGCGAACCCGCCCGCGCCCCGCAGCCGCAGCCGGTAGCAGGCGCTGTGGCCGGCCGCGGTACGGGCGTCCGTCACCAGCGGCATGGCCGTGCGCAGGAACGGCATCGTCAGCTCGACCCGCCGCCGGTCCACCGGGTGCGGCCGGCCCAGGGCCACGGCGACGTCGTAGAGGTGGGCCAGCATGTGGGTCAGCAGGTAGGCGCCGAGGGTGTCCAGGTCCATCGGGCCGAGCGGGGTGACCACCGGCTCGGCGCCGGTGCGCGGGCCGGCCGCCGCCGCGAACTCCCAGGCCTGGCAGGCAATCTGACCGGCGAGCACGGCCGGGTCGCGCTCGGTGCGCTCGGCCAGCGAGACCGCGTTCGCCGCGGCCAGCGCCCCCGGGGTGCCGTCCCCGTACGGCCGTTCCTCGCCGGCGGCCAGGGCGGCCATCAGCTCGTTGGCCATCGCCAGGTGGGCGGCCGCCTCGGCGACCGTCCACTCCGCGCCGGGGATCGGGGTGTCGCCGCGGCAGTCGGCGAGCAGGGCGACGGCCTCGTCGCCGACCGCGGTGACCGCCTCGAAGAGCGCGGTGCGCGCGGTACCGGGAGAGTGCTGAGGGAACGTCATGCTGGTGAAGACTGGACGACGCGCGCACCGCTGTCCAGTCCGGCGACACGCCCGGAGAACGTGCGTTCCATCGGCCCCGGAGCCGGGGCCGCGCCCGTACAACCCGGACCGCCCCCGCCGCGTCGAACTGCCGTGAGGGAACGGGAGGCGGCGCGGGCGCCTCCCGGTAGGGGAATCGATCGGGAGGGAGCGGGATGTCCGTGGGCGTGGAGGTCGGCCGGTCGGCGCAGGAGCGTTTCGAGCACTGGCGGGACCTGGTCGGACGGACCCGGGTCTGCGACGCGACCAGCGCCCACGCCGACAGCTTCAGCGCGCAGGTCCGGCGGGCCGAGCTGGGGCCGGTGGCGCTGCTGGGGACGTCGTTCCCCTCAGCGCGGTTCCGGCGCACCGAGCGCATGGTGCGCCAGTCGGACGACGAGGTGTACCACCTGACGCTGCTGACGGCCGGCGGCATGGCCCTGCGGCGCGCCGACGACCAGCGGGAGACGTTCGGGGTCGGCGACCTGTCGCTCGTCGACAGCTCGCACCCGTACGACATGCACTCCCTGGACGTCGGCGCCCCGGCGGAGTCGCGGATCGCCGGCGTGGGCGTCGACCTGCCGGCCTCGCTGCTGCCGGTGCCCGCGCACCGGCTGCGCGACCTGCTCGGGCGCCGGCTGTGCGGGCGGGAGGGGACGGGCGCGCTGCTGGCGGACTTCCTGCTCGGCCTGGACCGCCGGGCCGCCGCCCTGCAGCCGGCCGAGACCGGCCGCCTCGGGGCGGTGGTGGTCGACCTGGTGGCGGCCTGGATCGCCGGGGAGCTCGACGCCGCGGACGTGCTGCCGCCGGACGCCCGGCAGCGGGCCGTGGTGGAGGACGTCCGGGCGTTCGTCCGGCGCAACCTCCACAACCCGGGCCTGACCCCGCCCGTGGTCGCCGCCGCCCACCACCTCTCGGTCAGCCACCTGCACCGGCTGTTCACCCGGTACTCCCACGGCGAGACCGTGGCCGCGTTCATCCGCGGCCGGCGGATGGCCAAGGCCCACCGCGAGCTCGCCGACCCCGCCCTGCGCGCCCTGCCGATCCAGGGCATCGCCGCCCGCTGCGGCATCCCCGGCGCCTCCGAGTTCAGCCGCGCGTTCAAGGCGGCGTACGGCCTCTCGCCGCGCGAGTACCGGCAGCGGGCGCTGTCCGGGGCGGCGCCGGAGTAGCCCACCCGAACTCCCCCCGGGGGGAGGTCCGTTCATGGAAGTCCCCCCGAACTCCGCCGAGTTCGGGGGGACTTCGGTGCCCGGGGCCGCGGATCGGGCGTCACGGCCGGTTCCGGTGGGGGCTGCCGGGGTTCCCGGGCGACGGGAGTTCCGGCAGCCCCCGGGGCTCCCCGGTGGCTGGGGGCGGCGTTTCGGGCTGCGGGCCACCGGGGCGAACGGGGCGGGCCGGTCAGGCGATGGCGATGTTCCCGCCGTAGAGCGAGGAGTTCACGCTGGTGCAGTACGCGTAGCTCCAGGTACCGCCGCCGACCCGGCGCAGGTCGCCGTACACGGTCTGGCCGTTGTTGCACTTGGCGACGGCCCGGAAGTAGGTGCCGCCTTCGGAGCAGTAGCCGCCGAAGGTGTTGCTGTCGCTCCAGGTGGTGCAGGTGGTGTTCGTCGTGGTCGCCGACGCCGGTGCGGCGGCGGCGATCCCGAGCGCGAGCGAGGCCGCGGCGACGGCCGCGGCGGCGAAGGTGCGTGTCCTCGGCATGGAATTCCCCTCCGGTGTGTGTCGGCAGTCCGCTTTCGGGCGAAGGCGGCTGCTTCACCGAGGACACTAGGAGCGGCCCTCCCCCGGTCGGAACGCTTCCGCCGACGGAGCGGACGCAGCGCCAAGAGCCGGAGACGCCGCGCACAGTCGACGGCACAGCTCCCCGCGGCCGGCCCGGTCGGGAGTACGCGGGCCAGCCTGATTACCTGTCCAGCCGACCGGTGCGTCATGCACGGCGGGGCGCATTGCCTTCGATCGGGTGGTGCGCCCGCGCTTCGCACGCCGACGGCCGGGGCGGGGCCGGATAGTGGAGCGGTCGCCGAGGCACCGGCCCGGCGGCGTCCTTCGTCCGGGAAGACCGAGGTGTACCGCCATGCCCACTGCCGCTGCCACCGACCGTGTCGGGCTCGTGTTCTCGCTGTTCGACGCCGACGGGAACGGGGTGATCGAGCCGGACGACTTCGACCTGATGGGCCGTCGGGTCGTCGCCGCGCTCCCCCACGGCGACGAGGACGCCAAGGACCGGCTGCTCGGCGCCCTGCAGGGCTACTGGCAGACGCTGGTGACTGAGCTGGACACCGACGGCGACGGGCGGATCAGCCCCGAGGAGTTCACCGCCGTGGTGCTCGACCCGCAGCGCTTCGACGCCACGATCGACGAGTTCGCCCGGTCGCTGTCCGCGCTGGGCGACCCGGACGGCGACGGCCTGGTCACCCGCCCGGACTTCCTCGCCCTGATGACCGCGATCGGGTTCGACGACCGGAACATCGAGGCGCTGTTCGACGCGTTCGGCCCGGTGGACGGCGACCGCGTCCCGGTCGCGGTCTGGGCGGAGGGCATCCGCGACTACTACCGCCCCGAGAAGGCCGGCATCCCCGGCGACCGCCTGGTCCCCGGGACCGCCGCGTGACCCCGGCCGTGCACCAGGGCGCCGGCTCCCAGCCGGCGCCCGCCGCCGGGCGGCCCGCGATCGGGCTGGCGGTGGGCCGGGGCACCGGCCCCGAGCTCGCCGCCGTCTTCGAGCGCGTCCTGCGGGTGCTCACTGCCGCCCACCCCCACGGGGTGCGGATCGTCCGTTCCCCGCGCCGCTACCACTCCTACGTCTCGCTGCGCGCGCAGGGCGGCCCCGCCGAGATCCAGGAGCTGACCGGGCGGGACGCGGAGCACTACGAGCGGTTCTGCCGCGACCTGGCCGCCGGCGGCACCACGGCCGTCTTCCGCACCGCGATCAACGCCCAGTCCCTGTACCTGGTGCGCCGCCGCCTGCGCGCCGTCAAGGTCGACCTGTTACGGGACGGAGAAACGTCCCTGCTCCTCGTCCGCGACCAGGCCCAGGGCTTCTACACCGGGGAGAACCTGCACACCCCGGGCGAGGTCACCCGCACCCTGGCCTTCAGCCGGGAGACCACCGAGGCCGTCGTGCGCCACGCCCTGGAACGGGCCCGGCGCGAGTGGCCGGACGGGCGGATCGACCGCATCGTCATGGCCTACAAGTTCCACCTCCTGGACGGCGCGTTCGACGCCTGGGTCGCCGGGATCGCCGAGCGGCTCGGCGTACGGATCGAGGTGTTCCAGCCCGACACCGTCAACCGCAACCTGATCGCCCACGGCCTGCCGGACCGCACGCTGCTGATCGCCGGGAACGAGTGGGCGGACATCATGCACGTGGTCCTGCTGGACCGCTTCGGCGCCGAGCGGCAGGAGAGCCGCTGCACCGAGAACGTGTGCCTGGACCCGGGCGCGGCCGGGCTGGTCGAGTACCAGACCGTGCACGGCTCCGCCGACGACCTGGCCGGGCGCGACCTGGTCAACCCGGTGGCCACGGTCCGCGCGGCGGCCCTGGTCGCCGAGCGGCACGCCGGCGTGCCCGGCGCCGTCGGGGCGGTCGAGGCCGCCCTCGCCGCCCTGGACGAGGCGGGCGTGCGCACCCCGGACCTCGGCGGCAAGCACTCCACCACCGCCGTGGTCGACGCGCTGCTCGACGCCCTCGACCCGCCCGGCGCCGGCGCCGCCACCGCTGCCGCGGCCCTGGTGGGCGAGCCGTGACCGACCCGGCCGGGACGGCCCTGGTGGTGGTGGACCTGCAGAACGACTTCTGCGCCGGGCAGGTGGCCAGGGCCCGCTTCGGCGGCGACCCGGCCGCCTTGGCGTCCGTCGTCGCCAACAGCGTCCGGGCGGTGCGGCGGGCCCGGCGCGCGGGCGTGGAGGTGGTGTTCGTCCGCTTCCACGGCGACGCCCGCCACCAGGGCGCGGCCTGGCGCGCGCGGGACCGGCGGCTGGGCAAGCGGCCCAAGTGCCTGGAGGGCAGCTGGGGCGCGGAGTTCCACGGGGTGGCCCCGGCGCCGGGCGAACGGGTCGTCACCAAGCGGGCCTGCTTCGACGCCTTCCTCGGCGAGGGCCTGGAGGAGCACCTGCGCGCCCGCGGCACCGGGCACCTGGTGTTCGCCGGGCTGTACGCCGACGTCTGCGTGGACTCCACCGCCCGCACCGCCTTCCAGAAGGGCTTCCACATCACCGTCCTGACGGACTGCACCACCTCCCTGCACCTGCCCTACGACGACGTCCTGCGGTTCATGCGCGTCCTGTACGGCGCCCGCACCACCACCGCCGACGACCCCGCGGCCTGGACGGCGCCCGCGCCCGAGGAGGAGCCGTGCGCGCCGTAGCCGGGCCGGCCGCCGACGGCGCGGCCGCGGCGGGCGCCGACGGCGCGGCCGCGGCGGGCGGCGTCGGCGCCGGGGTGGGCCGCACCGCCCTGCTGGTGGCGGCCGCCCGCGCCATCGAGTCCCACCGCCCCGACGCGCTGGCCCGCGACCCGCTCGCCGAGCACTTCGTCCGCGCCTGCCCCGACTCGGCGCACTGGCCGCTGCACCCCGACCGGGTCCCCGGCGGGGACGCCGATCCGCTCTGGGGGCGCCTGGGGCGCTACTTCGGGCTGCGCACCCGCGTCCTGGACGACCACCTGCTGGCCGCGGCGCGGGCCGGCACGCGCCAGGTCGTCCTGCTCGGCGCGGGCCTGGACTCCCGGGCGTACCGGCTCGACTGGCCGCCCGGCCGCGTCCTGCACGAGATCGACACCGCTCCGGTGCTGGCCTTCAAGCAGGCGGTCCTCGACGCGGCCGGCGCGGCTCCCACCACCGGGCGCCGCCCGCTGGCCGCCGACCTGCGCGAGGACTGGGCCGGGCCGCTGCTGGCGGACGGGTTCGACCCGGCGGCGCCGACCGCGTGGCTCGCCGAGGGGCTGCTGCTCTACCTGCCCGCCGAGGCCGAGCGGCGGCTGATGTCCACCGTGCACCGGCTCAGCGCACCAGGCAGCACCCTCGCCTACGAGGTCAAGGACGTGGCCGCCGAGCCGCCGGCGGTACGGGCGGCGCCCGTGTACGTCGCGGCCCGGCAGCGGCTCGGCATCGACCTGCGCGCCCTCTTCGACGCCGGACCCCGCCCCGACTCCGCCGCCGAACTCGCCCGCCGGGGCTGGACGGTGGCCGTGCGCAGCCCGTACGACTTCACCGCCCTGCACGGCCGCGGCCCGGTGCCGGAGCCGGACGACGCGCTGGCGGCCAACCGCTGGGTGTTCGCCGTCCGCGCCGGGCGGGCGGGCGGCGACGGGGAACGGAGGCGGGTGCCGCGGGCCCGGTGACCGCGGCCCGGTGCCCGCGGCCCGGTGCCCGCCCGGGTCGGCGAGCCGGGCGGCGCCGGGGTATTTCGCACCAATTTGTGCCCTTCGGGCATCACGCTTCGTCACCGGTCGGCGCCTCCCTGTCGCCGCCGGGCGGCGCCCGGCGCCACAGGCCGGGCCGCCCCGCTCCCGGGGCCCCAACCGCCCCTCCGTCCACGGGCGTTGCCGACCCGCCCGGTACCGGCCGCGCGCGGGGGCCGCGCCGGCCCCACCGCCCGCGACCGGCGCCGGGAGCGCCACCGGCGCGCCGCCCGGGCGGGACGGCGGTCGCGGAGCGTAGCCGGGCGGAAACGGTGGGCACTTGACAGGCCCTTGCCCGGGGGCGCGTACTGGAACGGAACAAACAGCAGACAGGGCCCTTGCTCCAGGTATCCGTTCGATATCCGTTGCCGGTTCGACGTGGCGACAGGGCGCGCCCGGGATGATCGACATCCCCGCCTCGCGCTCGGCCCCGTCGCCTTCGACGGCCGTTTTCGCGTTCAAGCGCCGCGCCCGCGCCACCGGAACAGGTGGTGCCCGCGCTGTGGTGCTGCCGGGAACCGGGCCCCCAGGCCGGGTCGAGGGGCCGCCATGAAGTTGAAGTCGAAATCGGTCGATGTGCGAACGCGGGAGGACGATCCCGGCGAACCGCCGGCGGGACGCTCCCCGGTCCCGTCGCGCACGCCCGGGGCGCTCGTCGGCGCCCGAGGCGTGCGGCCCGGGACCGCGCGGAGACGCCGCCGGGCGGCCGCGCGGTGCGCTCCGCGTTTACGGCCGCGGGCAGGCCGTCCGCCGCACACCGCCCGCACCGGTGCCCTGCCGCACGTCCTTCCCGCGGGCCGTGCCCTGCGCCCTGGGGCGCGGGGCCCGAACTCCGGCCCGTACGCGGAAAGGTGGGCACCATGGTGCTCGATTCGACGACGCTGCACTCGAGCATCGAGGACCCCGTCCTCGACCGGATGAACTTCCTGAACGAGATCACCTACCGCTATCCGGACGCGGTGTCCTTCGCCCCGGGGCGCCCGTACGACGGGTTCTTCGAGGTCGAGGAGGTCCACGACCACCTGCGCCGGTACGCGGCGTACCTGGAGAGCCGGGGGGCGGGGCCGGCCGAGGTGCGCAGCCGCTTCTACCAGTACGGGCCGGCCGCGGGGCAGATCCGGGAGCTGGTCGCGCACTCGCTGCGCCAGGACGAGGGGTTCGAGGTCGCGCCCGAGGCGATCGTGGTGACCGTCGGTGCGCAGGAGGCGATGTTCCTGACGCTGCGCACGCTGTTCGCGACGCCCGCGGACGTGCTCGTCCTGGTCACCCCGTGCTACGTGGGCATCATCGGGGCCGCGCGGCTGCTCGACATCCCGGTGGTCGCGGTGCCCGAGCGTGACGGGCGGCTGGTCGTGGCGGACCTGGAGGAGGCGGTCCGGGCGCAGCGCGCCGCCGGGCGCCGGCCCAGGGCGGTGTACGTGGTGCCGGACCACGCCAATCCGACCGGGTCCACGCTGGACCTGCCGACCCGCACCGCGCTGCTCGAACTGGCCGAGCAGCAGGGGCTGTTGGTCCTGGAGGACAGCCCCTACCGGCTGAGCGGTCCGGGTCCGCGCCACCCCATGCTGAAGGCGCTGGACAGGTCGGGGAGCGTGATCCAGCTGGGCACGTACTCCAAGACGCTGTTCCCCGGCGCGCGGGTCGGCTACGTGCTGGCGGACCAGGAGGTGCGCGACGGCGGCGGGCGGATCCGGCTGCTGGCGGAGGACCTGGCGAAGGTCAAGAGCATGGTCACGGTCAACACCTCCTCGCTCAGCCAGGCGGCCGCGGCGGGGGCGCTGCTCAGCGCGGACGGCCGGCTGTCCGTGCTGAACGCCAGGGCCGCCGAGCACTACGGCCGCTGCATGGCGGGGACGCTCGCGCAGCTCGACCGGCGGCTGCCCGAGGGGCGCCGGCGGGAGCTCGGGGTCGACTGGAACCGTCCCGACGGCGGGTTCTTCCTGACCCTGCGCACCGGTTTCCGCACCGGTACGGCGGCGCTGGAGCGGTCGGCCCGCGAGTTCGGGGTGCTCTGGACGCCGATGGAGTTCTTCCACCCGTTCGGCGGGGGCGAGCGGGAGATCCGGCTGGCCATCAGCTATCTGACGATGGATCAGGTGGCGGAGGGCGTGGAGCGGCTGGCGCGGTTCGTGGAGGTGCTCAGCGGCGAGGCCCGGGCACGCGGCAACGGCAACGGCAGCGGCAGCGGCAGCGGCGGCGGGGGGCACGAGGGCGAGGCGCGCGGCAACGGCAACGGCAGCGGGGGGCACGAGGACGGGACGCGCGGCGGCAGAACGCCGGCCGGCGCGGTGCCCGGCACCGGAACGGAGAGTGACGCATCATGACCGCGACCCTGGACCGGGCCCCGGCCGCCACGGCCCCGCGCATCCTCGGCGTGGGCACCGCCGTGCCCCCCGAGCACTACTCCCAGGAGGAGCTGCTCGACCTGTTCGGCATCACCGACCGCAAGGTGCGCTCCGTCTTCCTGCTGGGCTCCATCCAGCAGCGCTCGCTGGTGCTGCCCCCGGCGGCGCCCGACGGCACCCGGCTGCGGGAGAGCCAGGGCGACCTCCTGGACAAGCACAAGGCCTGGGCCGTGAGCATGGGTTCGGAGGCGCTGGCGCTGTGCCTGAAGCGGATCGGGGCCGCCCTGTCGGAGGTGGCGTACCTGTGCTGCGTGACCTCGACCGGCTTCCTGACCCCCGGGCTGAGCGCGCTGCTGATCCGCAAGCTGGGCATGGACTGGCACACCGCGCGGGCCGACATCGTCGGCATGGGCTGCAACGCCGGGCTCAACGCGCTGGCCGTGGTGGGCAACTGGGCCGCGGCCAATCCGGGTCGGCTGGCCGTGATGGTCTGCTCGGAGGCCTGCTCGGCGGCGTACACGATGGACTCCACGATGCGCACGGCGGTGGTCAACAGCCTCTTCGGCGACGGCGCCGCGGCGGTCGCGGTGATGGCCGACGGCCCGCAGCCGAACAACGGGAGGAAGAGGCTCGCGGGCCCGCGGATCCTGAAGACGTCCAGCGTCACCATCGTCGACGCCATCGACGCGATGCGCTACGACTGGGACCGCGACCAGGGCCGCTTCAGCTTCTTCCTGGACCCGCAGATCCCCTACCTGGTCGGCGCGCACGTGGAGGGCGTGATCGACCGGCTGCTGGACGGCACCTCGCTGCGCCGCGACGACGTCGCGCACTGGCTGGTGCACTCCGGCGGCAAGAAGGTCATCGACGCGGTCGCCGTGAACCTCGGGCTGACCCGCCACGACCTGCGGCACACCATCACCGTGCTGCGGGACTTCGGCAACGTCTCCAGCGGCTCGTTCCTCTTCTCCTACGACCGGCTCCTGAAGGAGGGCGTGGTCCGCGCCGGGGACTACGGCGTGCTGATGACCATGGGACCGGGTTCCACCATCGAATCCGCGCTCATCCAGTGGTGACCCAACCCGACGCGAGGGAGACCGTCATGCCTGTCAATGTCCTTCTCGGAAGCCCGGTGCTGCACGTGGACGGCCGCCGGGAGCTCTCGCCCGAGCTGACCGGTGACCTCACCGGGCTCTGCGACGCGGCGGAGTCCGCCGGCACCGGCTTCGCGACCGTGTTCGTCTCCGGCGCCCCGGCGGGCGGGGCGGTGGAGCGGTCCGGCGACGTCGCCACCGTCACCAAGTGGGAGCGGGCGGTACGGCGTTTCGAGCGGCTGCGGCTGCCCACGCTGGCGGCGGCGAGCGGGGACTGCGGCGGCGCCGCGCTGGACCTGCTGCTCGCCTGCGACCTGCGGGTGGCCTCGCCGGACCTGCGGCTGCTGCTGTCCGTGCACGGGCAGGCCACCTGGCCGGGCATGGCCGGCTTCCGGCTGGTCCAGCAGCTCGGGCTGGCCGCGGCGCGGCGCACGGTGCTCTTCGGGGCGCCGATCACCGCCCGCGAGGCCCTGCAGCGCTGCCTGGTGGACGAGGTGAGCCCGGACCCGGGCCGCGCCCTGGCCACCGCCGCCCGGTTGCTGCGCCGGCTGTCCGGCCCCGAACTCGCGATCCGCCGCCAACTGGCCTTCGACGCCCAGTGGATGAGCTTCGAGGACGCGCTCGGCCCGCACCTGGCCGCCTGCGACCGCGCGCTGCGGCGCACCCGGACCGCGGACGAGGTGACGGCGTGAGCACGGCCGACACCCGGGCCCCCACCGACGCCCGAGCCCCCGCCGCCGTACGGGCGGGCGCCGGGGACGGGACCGCCAGCGCGCACTGGTCCGCCAGGCCCGCGCGGCCGGCATGCGGGTGATCGGCCCGAACGCCTTCGGCCTGATCAACACCGACCCGCA
>NZ_JBEXJK010000223.1:0-13717 GCF_040609095.1 Kitasatospora sp. NPDC004799 | reverse complement strand
CGCGAAGGCCGCGTGGGGCAGGGCGAGGGCCATGGTTCCTGCGGCGGCGAGAGCGCCGAGGACGGTCGCGAGGCGTCGCATGAGGACTCCTTGGGCGAAGGGCCCGGGCCGGTGTCATCGGGGTGACGGGGGCCACCGCTTCGGTGCGAGCAGGAAGCGGGTGCGCGCCGCGGCCAGGGCCGCGCCCCTGTGACAGTGCAGGGCTGGAACCCCGCGGCTTCCAACCCTGCGTGCTGTTCGCGGTGTTGTCGGCGTGCGCGTGGACGCAGCCGGTCGGACACGGGCGGACGGGTGCCGCCGGTCGTGTGCCGGTGAAACGCCTGTGGGGCGTAGGGGCTTCGGCTTGGGGTCGGGGCCGTGGAGTCCACGACACCGCCCCCGGTACCGGCCCGGACCCTCCGCAGGCCGGGGCAGCGCATGGTTCTGTTCGTGGTGGGGAGTGTCTTTTGCGCTGCTGGGCGCCGTGATGCTGACCGGCGGGGAGACCGCCGCCGGCCCCGCGGGCGCGGTCCTCTACGCCGTGGTTCCCGCGGGCGGTGCCTGGACGGCGTTGCGCAGCTGTGTCACGGGGGTGCGGATCGAGTCCACGGGTCCCACCGAACGCGGCCCGGGACGCTCGCGAGCCGTTCCGTGGTGCGTCATCAGCGCGGTCGACACCGGTGACGGCTGCGGTCCGGCCCCGGGCCGAGGCTCCCCCCTGACACGGGCGGTCTGCCGACGCGTCCGCCCCCTTCACTCCCTGCGTGGACAGGCCCGTGCCGAGCGTGATCGCCACCGCCGGACCGGTCAGGACCCGACCCCGGTCGTGCAGCGGGTGGCACCCCGCGCCGCAAGCACACGCGCCGCGCGGCGGGCAGCGGTGTGCTCCCCGCCGCGCGGCGGATCCGGTTGCTCAGTCCTCCGATCCGGCGGCGACCGTCTCGTAGGCGTATCCGTCCCGGCGAAGCGCCCGCACGAGGGCTTCGACTTCGACGGCGGTTCCCAGGGGTTGCCCGGCCTTCGCCGCCTTCAGCCTGCCGATCGCCTCGGCCGGGCCGCAGTCGAAGATCTCCCGCAGGTGGCGGGCCGCCGCGACGGTCCCGTCCCGGCCTTCCACGAGCCGGGCCCGGAATCCTCCGAACGTCGCCAGCAGTCCCTGCCTGACGTCCTCCGGCCCGGGCCCGTCGCCGTAGTCGTCACTGACCAGACCGCAGTTCTCGCACTGCCATTCGTCGAACCAGCCGAACCCCTCGGCCACGATCTGCTGGCCCCGCGAGCCCGTCACGCCATGACCGCACATGCCGCAGGTCAGCCGGTAGTCGAGCGCGCGGTAGATCACTTCCTCTTCCCGCTCCCGTTCCACCCACGGATGTTCCTGTACCTGTGGACGATCCCATAGAACGTGTCCGCCCGGGCGAGGCGGACCGCGTTCCGGGCCCCCGACGGCCTGGGGCGGTGCTGCCTGACACAGGCCTGCGGCCGTTCGAACCAGCCGTGGTACAGCTCCTCGTGAACGACGGTCTCGCGAACACCGTTCCGGCCGGAGAAGCGGTAACCGCCGATCCGGACCGGCTGCCCGGGACCGGAGAAACCGGTTCGGACCGTCAGGCTGTACGCGGATTCGACCCGGACCCGGATGCGCGGGAAGCCCCGCCCCCTGAGACCGTCACCACAGCCGGGGAACACGGTGAAACACCGAGGCCGGAGCCGGCAGGCCCGGTCAGGGCCGGGGCCCGGAGCCCGGAGCCCGGCGGATCGAACACCTGAAGACCTCGGCACAAAACCTCCGCCGGCCAAATCCCGTGCAGCAGACGAAGAACCCGGACCCCGCACCCGGCACCGGAAGTCGGCCCGTCCGACTTCCGACGCGCCCCCAGCACCAGCGGTCACGGCGAGCAGCCTGCCGCCACCACACCCCAGGGAGCGGAAAGTCGAACCCGCCGACTTCCCGCTCTCCCCCGACCCGCTTCCCGAAAACACGGGCCTCCGGGGCATGGTCCCCGAAGGCACAGGCCTCGGGGCATGGGACGCATCAGCCCACGGGACCGCACGTGCAACGAGAACCGCCACCAGCCAGATCCCGCACAACGGGCGAAGAGCCCGGACCTTTCCTCGGCACCGGAAGTCGGCCCGCCCGACTTCCGACGCGCCCCCAGCACCAGCGGTCGCGGCGAGCGACCTGCCGCCGACACGCCCCGGGGAGCGGGAAGTCGAACCCGCCGACCTCCCACTCCCCACTCCCCCGCAACACCCCTGGAAGCCCCGGCCTGGGGTCCTGAAAGGGGTCGGCCTGCAGGGCCGGGGCGCAGCGGCGGACCCTCCACCGACCGGGTCCCGCACAACGGACGAGGACTTCAGACCAGCCCCTGCCACCGGCACCGGCACCGGCACCGGCACCGGCACCGGCGATCAGCCTGCCGCCAACACGCCCCGGGGAGCGGGAAGTCGGACCCGCCGACCTCCCACTCCCCCACGCCCCCCAGGAACGTGTCAGAAAGTTCGTGAAAGTCCGTGATCCGGAAGGCCGGCCGGGGCCTGGTCGAGGGCTCTGACCAGCCGGAACGGACAGGACATGGGCGAGATGGAAGGGCCGGTCGTTGAGCCGGTCGGTCGTCGAGCGGTTGATGGACCGCGCGGACGCCTCGGGAGCGGCCCTGCTCGGCGAGGGCGGGTTGCTGACCCAGGTCACCAGGGCGGTGCTGGAGCGGGCTCTGGACGCGGAGATGACCGAGCACCTGGGCTACGAGAAGCACGACCCGGCCGGCCGAGGCTCAGGAAACAGCCGGAACGGGACGTTGCCGAAGACCGTGCTGACCGACGTGGGGACGGTGACGGTCGCGGTGCCCAGGGATCGCAACGGTGACTTCGAGCCGCTGCCGGTGCCGAAGAACTCCAGACGGCTGGCGGGGTTCAACGAGCGGTTCCTGTCGCTGTACGCGACATCCGCTCCCACCTCGCCCGGATCTACGGGGTCGAGGTCAGCGCGGACCTGATCAGCAAGGTCACCGACGCCGTCACCGACGAGCTGGCCGCGTGGCAGAACCGGCCGCTGGACGCGGTCTGGCCGATCGTCTGCATCGACGCGCTGTGGGTGAGGATCCGTGCCGGATCGGTGAGTTCGAAGCCGGTCTACCTGGCGGTCGGGGTGGACATGGACGGCCGCAAGGATGTCCCGGGCCTGTGGGTCGGCGCCGAGGGCGAGGGCGCCACCACGTGGATGGCCGTGCTGTCCGAGCTGCGGAACCGGGGCGTGGAGGACGTGTGCATCGTCTGCTCAACTCCCGGCTGCGGAAGGCAACCCGCAACCGCGGCCACTTCCCGACCGAACAGGCCGCGCTGAAGGTGCTCTACCTGGCCGTGCGGGAGCTGATCAACCCCAGAGCGCGCGACGTCAACCACGTCGCCGCACACTGGAAGGAAGCGCTGAACCAGTTCTCACTCTTCTTCGAGGACCGGCTCAGCATCCAATGACCGCACGGCACTTACACGAAGTCCCTTACACGCCCGCCCCCCACGCCATCCTCGGAGGCGCGGCCCGGGAGTGCGGGAGGTACCGGTCTGCGGGGACGGGGCGCAGCGGCGGGCCCGCGCGGTGGGTGGAGGGCGCGGGCCGTGGCGTCGGTGCCGGGGTGGCGGTACCGGGTGGCGGGGCCGGGGGTCGGGTTTCGGGGGGCGGGGCCGGCGTCCGTCGGCGTCCGTCGGCGTCCGTCGGCGGGTCAGGGGTGGAGGGCGGTGGGGAGGTCGGTGAGGGTGTGCAGGACGTGGACGGCGGGGTGGGTGGGGGTGCGGGAGGCGGTGCGGTCGAGCCAGAAGGGGTGCAGGCCCGCGTCCAGGGCGCCGAGGGCGTCGAGGGTGTAGTTGTCGCCGACGTGGGCGACCTGGTGCGGGGGCAGGCCCAGTCGGGCGCAGGCGGCCAGGAAGATGCCGGGGGCGGGTTTGGCCTCGCCGTGGTCGTCGGAGCAGACGATGGCGGTGTCGGGGAAGTGGTGGAGCAGGCCGGTGGCGTGGAGTTTGCGGCGCTGGTGGCCGGTGGAGGAGTTGGAGACGATGCCCAGGCGGTGGGTGGCGGCCAGGACGGTGAGGGTAGGGGCGGCGTCGGGGAAGGCCTGCTGGGCGGCGTCGCGGTGGGCGGCGTAGGCGGCGAACCAGGCGGCGGCCGCCGCGTCGGGCAGGGCGGCGGTGTCCTCGCCGAGGCGGGCGAGGAAGCGGCGCACGCGCTCGCGCTGCTGGCCGGTGAAGGTCAGCTCGCCGGCCAGGAACCGCGTGTACTGCTCCTCGGTGACCTCGCGCCACAGCGCGACCGCCGCCCGGGAGTCGGGCAAGCGGCGCAGCAGGTCGAGGCCGCGCAGGTGGGCGAGGACGGCGCGGCGTTCCGAGCCCGTGTAGTCGACGAGGGTGTCGTCGACGTCGAAGAGCACGGCGCGGATCTCGGTCACGGGCGGATCCTCCTGAGGCCGGCAGGCCAGGGGTTGAAGACCGGGCCGACAGGCCCGGAGCTGAGGGGCGGGGCCGACGGGCCAGGGATGAGGGCTGGGCTTGACGGCCGGGGGCCGATGGGCCAGGTGGGGCTGACGGGCGGGGGGTTGAGGGCCGGGGCCGACGGGCCCGGGCCGGGGGGGTGAGGGCCGGGGCTGACGGGCTGGGGCTGACGGGCTGGGGGTTAAGGGCTGGGGGTTAAGGGACGGGGCCGGGGCTGAGGGGCGGGGCCGACGGGCCGGGGGGTGAAGGCCGGGGCCGACGGGCGGATCCTCCTGGGGCCGAGGGGCGGGGGCGGGGGTACGGGCAACGGGTCCCGGGGACGGGTACGGCCCGGGGCCGGGCGTGCCCGGGTTGCGGGCCAGGTGTGCCCGGGGCGCGGGCCGGGCGTGCCCACCTAGCGGGCGGGGGCGGTGGCGGCGGCGAGGAGGGCGTCGAGCAGGCCGGGGAAGCGGGTGTCGAGGTCGCTGCGGCGCAGGCTGACGAAGCGGTTGCGCCCGGCGACGCGGGTGGTGGTGACACCGGCCTCGCGCAGCACCCGCATGTGGTGGGAGACGGTCGACTTGTGGAGGTGCTCCAGGCCCAGGCCCCGCGGGTCGCAGGAGTGCTCCGCGCCGTCGGCGTAACTCAGCAGCAGGGTCATGCGCACGGGGTCGCCGAGGGCGTGCAGGAGGGTGACGAGGTCGATGTCGGTGGTGACGGGCTGGGGAAGCCGCTCGTCGTCGCGCATGGCGCACACTCCTTCAGGCCACGGGCAGGGCCGTGGACAAGGCCGGGCCCACGGCCGGACCGGGACCGGGCCGGGCCGCGGCCGGGGCCGCAGACGGGTCCAGGTCCGGTCGGGCCGAAGCCGCGGCCGGGCCGGCTCCGGGGGACGGATGGTTTGACAATCATCCACCAATCCCCGAGTGTTTGGCGAGCGTCAAACTGTTGCACATCCATCCAACAATCCGGCGGTCCGCCGCGACGGACCGCCCCCGCACCCCCCGGGGGACCCCTGCCGTGCCCGTCCCACTACTCCTGCTCGCCCTCGGCACCTTCGCCGTGGGCACCGACTCGATGGTCGTCGCCGGCATCCTCGGCCCGCTCTGCGCCGACCTCGGCGTCCCCGTGCCCGCCGCCGGCCAGCTCGTCACCGTCTTCGCACTCGGCTACGCCCTGCTGGCCCCGGTCCTGGCCGCACTCACCGCCCGCTGGCCGCGCCGACGCCTGCTGCTGACCGCCCTCACCGTCTTCACCGCCGCCAACGCACTCAGCGCACTCGCCCCCACCTACGGACTCCTGCTCGCCACCCGCGTCCTGGCCGCCGCCGGCGCCGCCCTCTACACCCCCACCGCCAACGCCGCCGCCACCGCCCTCGTCACCCCCCAGCGACGCGGACGCGCCCTGGCCACCGTCCTCGGCGGAATGACGGTCGCCACCGCACTCGGCGTACCCCTGG
The DNA here is from genome assembly GCF_040609095.1 of Kitasatospora sp. NPDC004799. Taxonomy (NCBI): domain Bacteria; kingdom Bacillati; phylum Actinomycetota; class Actinomycetes; order Kitasatosporales; family Streptomycetaceae; genus Kitasatospora; species Kitasatospora sp. NPDC004799. Next base: position 7,821 of record NZ_JBEXJK010000223.1, on the reverse strand, counting down.
GCACCTGGATCGGACACACCGACTGGCGGATGACCATGTGGCTCGTCACCGCCCTGGGCCTGGCCGCACTCACAGGCCTGGCCCTGCTCCTGCGCGACCTGCCCGCCCCCACCGCCGCCCCCACCCTGCGCGCCCGCCTCGCCCCGCTGCGCCACGGCCCGGTCCTGGGCGCCGCGGCCACCACCCTGGTGTTCTTCCTCGCCTTCCAGAGCGTCTACATCTACCTCGCCACCGCCGTCTCCGGCGCCACCGGCGGCGACGCCGCACGCCTGAGCACCGTCCTGCTGACCTGCGGCGTGATGTCGGTGGCCGGCAGCTGGCTCGGCGGACGCCTCGTGGACCGCACCGGAGTACGACGGGTCCTGCTCGGCGGCTCCGCCGCAGCCGCCGCCGCCTTCACCGCCCTGCCCTGGCTGGGACGCACCATGCCCGGAGCACTGGCCTACGCCACCGTGGTCCCCCTCGCCGGCTGGGCGGTATCCGTCGCCCTGCCCCACCGCCTCGCATCCATCGACCCGGACAACGCACCCCTGCTCATCTCACTGAACAGCAGCGCCCTGTACCTGGGCACAGCAGCCGGCGGCGCAGCCGGATCCGCCGCGATCACCGTCCTGGGCGAACGCTGGTTCCCCCTCGCCGCAGCCGCACTGGCACTGACCGCATACACCGTCGCAGCCACCACCACCCACGACGAACACCCCACACCAACCCCCACCCCACAACCCCAAACCCAACCCGGAACCACACACACCTGAAAAACCGAGAACCCGAAAGCCCCCAGGCCCCGAAAGGCCAGAGGGCGTGAGAGGCCGAGGGGCGGCGAGCCGAGGACCGGAGGACCAGAGGACCGAAGGGGCCGAAGGGGCGGCGAGCCGAGGACCGGAGGGCCCGAGGACCGAAGGGGGCGCCGCCTCGGGCCGCCCGCACCCGTGGATCGGATGTCCGAGCAAGCGCAGCCGTTCCGTCGGGCTCCAGGCTCCCGCAGTTCCCCCAGTGAGGCAGCCGACAGGCACGGCGACGACAGGCCGGGCAGCAACGAGACGCTGGCCAGCCCGAGAACCGGAGGGACCGAGGAGCCGAGGACCGGAGGGACCGACGAGCCGAGGGGCCGAGGGCCGAGGGGCCGAGGGCCCGCGCCGTCCCGCGCCCGGCAGCGGAGCCAGGCACCCGGAGACCGCCCGCACCCCCGAGGACCCGCCACCGAACCCGTTCCAGGAACAGACCGCACCCGACAGGACGGCCCGCACCCGGCAGACCGCCGGACGCCCAGGGGCAGCCCGCACCCCTGAGGGCCCCGCAGCCGGGGACTGATTTTGTCGGGTCATAGGGGTTCAGGCACGGATTTCGTGAAGTCGATCGTGCTTCTGTGCGTACGGTGACGCCCAGTCATATTCAGGTGGATGCCTGATGCTGTCGGAGCGCGGTGAGCGCGTTACTGGCTATCTCGTCGGGTGTGCCAGCTGCGTCGACCGTGACGAGGAGCCCTTGCCTTTCGTAGTGCTGGGTGATGGGCTCCACCATCGCTTCGTAGCGGCTGAACCGACCGCGGATGCTCTTCTCTTCGTCATCCTCACGCTGATAGAGCCCACCGCCGCAGACGTTGCAGGCGCCATCGACGTCGAGGGTGTCCACCGCCGGCTCGTAGACGTGGGCCGAGTCGTTACGGCAGAGGCGACGGGCGGACTGGTGGCGTACGCGGCCCTCCACCTCCTGCTCGGGAAGGTGCAGGCGCAACACGCTGTCCAGGGGCGTGCCGAGTTCGTGGAGCAACTCGTCCAGAGCAAGCGCCTGGGCGGCGTTGAGCGGGTGCCGGTCGAGGAGGAAAGCCGTGGGGGCCGCCTGGCAAAGGTGGTCGCGGACGATCGCATTGATGATCTCGTCCGAGAGCGGCCTGCCGGAGTTCATGATCTCCGCGGACCGGATCCCCAGGTCGGTGCCCTGGCGGAAATGAGCGCGTATGAGATCGCTGAAGTTGATGCGCGGCACTGCCAGGGCCCGAGCCAGCGAATCGCTTGGCGTCTCCCGCCACCAGGCCGGTGGTTGCAAGATGGCGATGCGCATCGAACTCGTCGCCATCAGCGGCAGATCCAGTAGCTGTCGCGGATCGGGTGCTTGTCTTGCTCACCGGTCGAGCGAGTCACCACGACACCGCCGTCCTCGTAGGAGACCCGGTCGCCCACCGCGACGAACACCGGTCCGTCCAGCTCGACCTGAAAGTCGGCGTGGAGCAGGAACTCGCTGAGCAAAAGCATCCGTGGGACCGGGGTCACCCCATCGATATTCAGGCGCACGAACCAAGCATCCCGCAGGGGCCGGTGCCGCCGCGACTGGTTTCGGCCTGTCGCGGCGGCTGAACCGGGGTTGGGCATGGATTCGGTGAAGTCGATCAGCGAGCCGTGACGGTTTGTGGTCGGCGGCTGGCCGCGGTCAGGAGGAGCCGCTTGCGGAGCAGCGGTGGTTTCGCTCGGCCGAACATGCTGCGTTTGAGCGCCTTGAGGTCGTTGACGCGGCCCTCGACCGGCCCGGACGACCAGTCGGTGCTCATGCCGTAGACGACGGCGTCGAGGTCGGTGAGCAGTCCGGCGGCGAAGCCGGCCAGGCCGCCGCACCGCTCGTCCGCGCAGACGTCGGCGATCCAACGGGTCAGCTGGTCTCCTTCGCGGTTGGCCATGAGGGTCGCGAAGGTGCGGACGTGGCTGGCCGCGGCCGTGAGCCCGGGTGATCGGGCCAGCAGGATCTTGAGCTGCTGCTGGTCATCTTCGCCCAGGTGGTCGGGGTGGCGCATGATCCAGCTGGTGGCCTGGCGGGGCGAGGGTGGCCGGGCCATCGGTGGCGAGTCCACTGCGGCCGAACGCTCGGGCCGTAGCGGCCGGACGTAGTCGCGCAGGGTGCTGTAACTACAGCGTGCCCCGCGTTCCTGCAGTTCCCGGTGGAGCCGGGCCAGGTTCGTGCAGCCCTCGGCCATGCGCTGGTCGAGGTAGGGCTTGAAGCGATCGAGCTTACTGGTCCGGTTCTGCCACTGTCCGTGCAGCATCGCCTCGGGGCTGGCGGCGCGCGCGTACTTGCGGACCGTGTTGCGTCCGAGGCCGAGGCGCCGGGCGATCTCGCGCAGGCTGAGGCCCTGCTCGACCTGGGCGCGGACGGCGGCGTGGGTGTCGCGGAGCCGGTCGAGGAACTTCCCCTGCGGGTAGGGCTCGGGAGTGTCCTCGCCATCCTCGACGAGCTCGGTCAGCGGCGCGAGTTCGGGAGCCTCTGGGGCGGGCCGTTCGGGGGCAGGTGCAGGCGCGGGTTCGACGAGGTCACGCAGCAGGGCGCGGTGGCGGGAGACGAGGCGTTCGACGGCTTCGCCGAGGTTGTGCCAGACATGCCATTTGTCTGCACAGTGCTGGGCGTTGGGGGCTCCGGTGTGGGCGCCGTCCGCGAAAACCTGTGCGCGGTCGCGGCAGACGATCTCGACGCCGGGGTGCTCGCGCAGCCAGGCGGCGACGCTGTCCGCGTCGCGATCCGGAAGCAGGTCGTCGCGATCCGGAAGCAGGTCAAGGGGCTGGTGGGTCTCGCAGTCGACCAGGATGGTGCCGTAGCGGCGACCCTTCCTGGTGGCGAACTCGTCGATGCCGAGCACGCGCGGGGTCGCCCAGGCCGGGTCCGGCAGCGCCATGACCAGACGCAGGACGGTCATCCGGCTGATCGCAATGCCGAACAGCAGCGCGAGGCGGGCCACGGCCCGAGCGGCCAGGACGACGCCGAGGGCGCCGAGCATCCGCTGAAGGACCGGCGTCCGCCGGCCGTAGCGGCAGGTCAGCCCCTCAATCTGCTCGGCGAAGGTGACCCGCGGACAATCCCCGTTGTCGCAGAACAGCCGGCGCACCGACAGTTCGATCACCACGCCCCGCCCGCCGCACGGCGCGTCGGCCAAGCGCCGTCCATACCTGCTGTGCACCCGACCTGACGCAGTCTGGCAGCCCGGACACGACACCGGTACGTCCTCCAGCGTCGACGCCTCGATCACCACGTGTCCGTCCCGCACATCCATGCACTCGACCCGCACCCCTGCGAGATGCGGAAGCAGAAGGAACATCTCCTCACACGGGACAAGCATTTCACTAGAAGTGACGGAGCGTCACCCCGCGCACAGAAGCACGATCGACTTCACGAAATCCGTGCCTGAACCGTCATAGGGGAGCCACTGCTCCGGTGTGAATGAGAGCCGGGTCTAGGCCGTTCGTGGCGATGATGTACCCGACCGTGGCGGGTGTTCTTCGGCGATTTCGGGAGCCAGTCCGGCGAGTTCGGGAGCCACTGATCGGGTGACCCGGTGGGCGTGGGCGGAGTGTCCGCAGGGGCTCGGGTGGGGGTGTCGGCAGCTTGTCATCGCAGGCCCGGGTCGCCTCCCTGACAAGTCGCGGCCAGGGCCTCGTTCCCAGGCCGGTGTTCGGCGCCAGCTGGACCCCCGACAGGTCTGTTGTCGGTTGGCTGCGGTTTACTCACCGTCGTGGACACAGCGGAAACGTGGATCGAGAAGCTCGCAGCCGTCACAGGCTGGGAGACCACGAGGACCAGGACGATCGACTGGCCCTCGGTGGAATCGCGACTCGGCACTCCTCTACCGACCGACTACGAACTCTTGGCGGAGCGCTTCGGCTCCGGCGAGTTCACCGAGTATCTGTGGTTCTCGACGCCCGACTCGCCGAGCCCCCATCATGATCTGATCGAAGACGCCAAACGGCTTGGCGGTCAGGCCCTCGTCGACCCCGGGATCAGCGAGCTCTATCGCCCCTATCTGGTCTTCCCTGCCGCTGGTGGCCTGCTCAAGTGGGGCGACTCCGTCCAGGCTGACCAGTTCTACTGGTTGACCGAATCTGCCGATCCCGACGAGTGGCCGATTCTCGCCCGAGCACATGAGGACGTCGATGAATGGGAACGCTTCGACGGCTCCACCAGCGAGTTCATATACAGGATCCTTACGGACCCTCAGCAGCCCTTCTCAATAGCGATGTTCTTCGAAGCTCACGCCTTCGAGTCGTTCGAGCAGATTGGCGAGCCCGACAGCGAATGGGACGCCGATCCGTATCGGTAGGCTCTCGGACGAACGGGGTCCAGCTCTCCTGCTGCTGGTGGCGTGTCAGTGCGGGGTGGGGAAGAGAGACTCTTGGGTGGCCTGGTAGCGGTAGGACTCGGTGCCGGTCCGGATCAGGGTGCAGCGGACCGTGATCCGGCCGGCGATGGCCGCGCAGAAGCGGGCGTCGCCGAAGGTCCTGTCCCACTCGGTGAAGGGTGAGTTCGTGGCGACGGCAGCGGCCTTTCGCTCCTCGCGCTCGGTGAAGATCTGGAACAGCAGTTTCGCGCCCTTGCGGTCCGGGTTCAGGTAGCCGAACTCGTCCAGCTATGCCGATATCGGCACAGCTGGACCTATGCCGAGACGGCAACTACGCCGAAGGTGCACTCGAAAATCGCTGGTCCGACCTTCAGGACGCGGACCCGTCATCGGCACAGTCCTGGGTCAGGTCGTACTCATCGACGTCGAGGACGGCGCCGGTGAGGTGGAGAAATTCGAGCACGTCGCGGCCAAGATGCCAGCCGAACAGCTTCGGGGCCTCGGCCGGGGCTTCCCCAAGGGGATGCTCCTGCCGAACGGGTTCGTCGTTGAAGTAGCGCACAACCTCAAGGACGGCGCCCGGGCCTTGGGTGTCCTCGGCGTCCAGACGCCGAGCGAGAGCGGCGATGGCGTCGACGCGCGGGGTGAGGCGCTCAAGAACGCGGGCGATCTGCTCGTCGACGGACAGTCCCGGTTCACGGCAGACGATCTTCCAACGGTGCAGGACCGGGATCGCCTTGGGCTCGGAGATGCGGCTGCCGCGGACGGCCGATTCGTCGGGTTCCAGCCCGAGGACTTCGGTCATTTCCGCAGCGGAGGTGACGTGGCTGGACAACGCGAAGTAGACGTACTGATCGACGGACACGCAGGAAGGACAGGAGTCGGCTCGGTCCTGGGCTCGGCAATTTCGGCCCGATCGTGAGTTTCTGGATGCCCCTCACAGGCGGTCGAGGAAGGCGAGGACCCTGTCGCTGGGTCGGTAGCGTCCCGGGCGGGCGGTGACCGGTGCGGTCAGGACCAGGGCCTTCTCCATGATGGTCATGTCGGCGTGGACGTAGGCGCCGATGGAGCGGACGCCGGCGTGGCCGAGCCAGAGCGCGATAACGGCGGTGTCGACGCCGGCCTGCAGCAGCGACACCGCGCAACTGCGTCGCAGGACGTGCGGGTGGATGCTCTTGTCCAGCAGAAACGGGCAGGCTCGCGCGGCGGCCCGCCCGTGGGGGCTCAGGCGTTGGGCGACGGCATCGCGGCTGAGGCGCCGTCCGGCGCGGGTGCAGAAAAGGGGGTCACCATGGCATCCGGCGCGTTCGTTCACCAGGCGCCCAGGAGGTTCCGGACGGGGCGGTCGAGCGCGACGGTGCGCTGTCTGCGCCCCTTGCCCCCGCAGCGGACGGCGGCACCTTCACCCACGGTGATGTCGCCGCAGTCCAGGCTGGTGAGTTCGGTGACGCGGAGGCCGGTCTGGACGGCCGGTGCCAGCACGGCCTTGTCCCGTCGACCTTCCCAGCGTTTCGGAACCGGCGCGGCCAGCAGCCCGTCGACCTCCGGGCCGGTCAGGAACGTGACGGTCCTCTTGTCGAACCGCTTCGGCAGGACGTCCAGGACCCGCTGGACGAGCAGGGCGAGTTCGGGGTGCTGGAGCGCGGCGCAGGAGAACAGGGAACGGATAGCGGTCAGGCGGACGTTGCGGGTTCTGGTGCTGTTGCCGCGCTCGTCTTCCACATGGTCCAGGAACCCAGAGATCACGCCCGCGTTCAGGTCGTTCCAGTCCAGCTTCGCCGGGGCGGTCCCAGTCCGCTGCTGGACGAAGCCGAGCAGGACGCGGATCGCGTCGCCGTAGGCGGCGATGGTGCGCGGGCTGGCTTGGCACTGGCGGGCGAACCGCTCGGTGAAGAACACCTGCAGAGTGGGTGCGATCAGGGTCACGCGCGAGGCGCCTTCCGGACGCCGTCGCAGCGGGCCGCGGCCAGGGCGAGCAGTTCCGGGGCTCACGCCGTCGACCCCGCACCGGAACAGCCCCCACCCCGGCAAGACGCCGGCCCCCACCCCGGCCGCACCCCGGCCCGGCCGCACCCCGGCCCGGCGGCGCCCCCGCCCCGGCGCCCAGCCCCCCCCCCGCGCCCAGCCCCGGCCCGCCGACGCACCGGGCCACCGCCGGCGGCGTCAGCCCCGCAGGACCTCCGCCACCAGCGCACGCGCCTCCTCCTGCACCCGCGCCAGATGCCCCTCCCCCAGGAAGGACTCCGCATAGATCTTGTACACGTCCTCCGTCCCCGAAGGCCGCGCCGCGAACCACGCGTTCTCCGTACACACCTTGATCCCCCCGATCAACGCACCGTTACCGGGCGCCTTCGCATGGACCGCCGTGATCTCCTCCCCCGCGATCCGCCCACCCCCCACCCGCTCCGGCGACAACCGCGCCAACCGCGCCTTCTGCTCCCGATCCGCCGGCGCGTCCACCCGCGCATACGACGGCTCCCCATGACGCCCCGTCAACCCACGGTAAAGCGCACTGGGCGTCTCACCCGTCACCGCCGTGATCTCCGCCGCCAACAGACCCAGCACGATCCCGTCCTTGTCCGTCGTCCACACCCCCCCGTCCCGCCGCAGGAACGACGCCCCCGCACTCTCCTCACCACCGAAACCGATCGACCCCTCCAACAAACCGTCGACGAACCACTTGAACCCCACCGGCACCTCCACCAGACCACGACCCACATCCGCCG
>NZ_JBEXJK010000222.1:0-13783 GCF_040609095.1 Kitasatospora sp. NPDC004799 | reverse complement strand
GTCGCCGCGACCGCTCCGGCTCCGGTCGCCGCGACCGCTCCGGCTCCGGTCGCCGCTCCGGCTCCCGCGCCGGTGGCCGCTCCGGCTCCCGCGCCCGAAGTGCCGGGCGGGGAACGGCCGTTGGCCAAGCCGCCGGTGCGCAAGCTGGCGAAGGACCTCGGCGTCGACCTGCGCGCGGTCACCCCGACCGGCCGGGACGGCGTGATCACCCGCGAGGACGTGCACGCCCACGCCGCCGCCCAGGCAGCACCGGCCGCTCCGGCGGCGTCGGCTGCCCCGGCGGTCGCGGTGGCCGGGACCGCCGTGGCCGAGCCGGCCGCGCCGCAGGTGCTCGTGCCCGGTGCGGGCGACGTCCGGGTGCCGATCAAGGGCGTCCGCAAGGCGACCGCGCAGGCGATGGTGGCCTCGGCCTTCACCGCCCCGCACGTCACCGAGTTCGTGCAGGTCGACGTGACCCGCACGATGAAGTTCGTCCGCCGGCTCAAGGAGAGCGGCGAGCTGGGCCGGGACGTCCGGGTCAGCCCGCTGCTGATCGTCGCCAAGGCGCTGCTCACCGCGATCAAGCGGCACCCCGAGATCAACGCGCAGTGGGACGAGGCGGCCCAGGAGATCGTCCTCAAGAGCCAGGTGAACCTCGGCATCGCCGCGGCCACCCCGCGTGGCCTGATCGTCCCGAACATCAAGGACGCCGGGGCCAAGACCCTCGCGGGGCTGGCCACTTCGCTCGGCGAGCTGGTCGAGACCGCCCGCCAGGGCAAGACCTCGCCGGCCGACATGCAGGGCGGGACGGTCACCATCACCAACGTCGGCGTCTTCGGCGTCGACACCGGCACCCCGATCCTCAACCCGGGCGAGGCCGCCATCCTGGCCTTCGGCGCGGTCCGGGAACTGCCGTGGGTGCACAAGGGCAAGGTCGTCCCGCGCCAGGTGACCACGCTCGCGCTCTCCTTCGACCACCGCCTGGTGGACGGGGAGTTGGGCTCCAAGGTGCTGGCCGACGTGGCCGCCCTGCTGGAGCGCCCGAAGCGCCTAATCACCTGGGGCTGACGGCCCGGCAGCACCGAAGAAGGGGCCCTCCTCCGCACCGCCGTGCGGAGGAGGGCCCCTTCTGCTGACCGCCCGTTCGACTACCGCTGGGGACGGAGTCGACGGACGGCGACCAGGACGCCCGCGCCGAGGGCGAGGAGCAGGGCGGAGCTGACGGCGAGGAAGGTGTTGGTGGCGGCGGAGCCGGTCCGGGCCAGCTCGGGGGTGCCGGCCGGGGCGGTGGTGGCCGGCGCGGGGGAGGGGGCCTCAGCGGTCTTGGCCTTGACGGGCTCGGCGGGCGCGGCGGGGGCGGCGGGGGCCTGCGCGGTGGGCTCGGTGTCCGCGGTGCCCTTGGTGCCCTTGGTGTCCTTGGTGGGCGCGGGCTTGGGCTTGGGCTTGGCCGGGGCGGTCGGCTCGGTGGTCGGCTTGGCGGACGCCGCGGCGCGGACCACCTTGACGTCGGTGGTCGCCCCCCGGCCGTGGCGCGGCGAGACGATGACCTGCAGTCCGTCGATGTCCTTGGCCACGTCGGCGGAGAGTCCGAACCGGAAGCGGTAGCGGACCCCGTGGCCGTCGGCGAGCGGCGTGCCCGCGGACGGCACCTCGCCGCCGATCGCCGGGTCGCAGCCGTTCCGCAGCGTCACGCGCTGCCAGCTGCCGTGCGACAGGACCTCGGCGGTGACCTGCGAGGGCTTGGGGGTGGCCCCGGTCCGGTTGAAGAACGAGATGCCCGGGACGATGCGGTGGTAGTCGGCGCCGGTCCCGTTGAAGAACTGGACGTCGACCTCCACCTTGGGGCCGCCGACGATGACCGTGGCGGGCTTCTTGAGGAAGGCGGTGGTGGCGCCCTGGCCGTGCACCTCGACGGACCAGTCCCGCTCGTCCTCGGCGGACGGCTTCGCGGGCGCGCTGACCGGGGCGTCGTCGGGGGCCCCGCAGGCCCAGGCGGTGTCGGTGGCGAGGAACTGCACGCCGCCGGCGAGCAGGACGGTGGCGGCGACGGTGGCGATGCGGCGGCGGCCGGAGAGCGTGCGGTCGTTCTTCGCAAAACGGTTGATAACGGGCGTGCGCATGACGTGAATCCCCCAGGGTCATCGTGCCGGTGGTGTGCGTGGGTGAAGACGACCGGTCTGTCCCGCTCCTCGCGAGCGGGAGCGCCCCCCGGCTCTGCCGGTCTCGCTCTCCGTGCCTTCATCCGTACAGACGCGCATCCCCGGCGGGGGTTGCAGTCGGGTTCAGAAGTTTTTTCGGGATTCTTCGGCGGGCCTCAGGAGCTGTCCGTGTACTGGTTGGTATGACCTGAATGATCCGGAAGGTCCGGATCGTTCGGCCAGGTCGGTGACTTTTTCGCGGCCGGATAGGGGGCCCCGGCCCGCCCGGGTACGTCTCCGCTCCACCACCCGGGCGACGCCGGGTGACCGGAGCCCGGAGGACGCACCCGTATGGCGCCTGGCAGCCCTGGCCGTCTCGTCCGGAGTCTGGCCGCCCTCGTGCTGGTGTCCGCCGCCGCCCTCCCGGGCGCCCTGGAGCTGGTCGGCCCCCCGCCGTTCGGCGTGATCGGGCCGGGGGCCCCGGCCGACCGCGCGGTGCCGCCGCACACGGCCGTCCGCGCCGACCAGCGGATATCGGAGACCGCCCCGACCGTCGACATACGCCGCACCGGGGACCCGGCCAACCGGATCACCCTGGTGCTGCTCGGCGACGGCTACACGGCCGGCGAGCAGGACCTCTTCCGGCAGCAGGCCGACCGGGCCTGGCACGCGCTGATGGACATCGAGCCCTTCCGCACCTACCAGGGCTTCTTCAACATCAGGCGGGTCGACGTGGTCTCCCCGGTCTCCGGGATCGCCGAGTCCGAGAGCCGCGGCCGCCGGACCGCCACCCCGCTCGGCATGCACTTCTGGTGCGAGGGCACCGCCCGGCTGCTCTGCGCCGACGAGGCCGCCACCGCCCGGTACGCGGGGGAGGGCGCCGGTCCGCAGTACCTGATCGCGCTGGCCAACTCCACCGAGTACGGCGGCGCCGGCGGCACCGGGGTGACCACCCTGGCGGGCGGCAGCCCGGACGCGGGGCGGATCATCCAGCACGAGATCGGGCACACCGTGGGGGACCTCGGCGACGAGTACGACAGCGCCCCGGACGACGCTGACTACCCGAACCTCGCCACCCTCAACGCCGACGACATGCGCCGGAAGCAGGCCAAGTGGTGGCGCTGGCTGGGCGCCGAGTCCCCGGACGGGGCCGGTGTGATCGGGGCGTACCGCAGTGCCAACGGCCTCTACCGGCCCACCCCGGACTCGGTGATGCGCACCCTGGGCAGCGCGTACAACCTGCCCTCGCGCGAGGCGATCATCGAGGAGCTGTACCGCAAGGTCCGGCCGACCGACGCCCCGGTGCCGGCCCCCGGCGAGGTGGCCGGGCGGCCCCGGCTCGACGTCCGGCCGCTGCCGCTGACCGGGCCGCGGCAGCTGAAGGTGGAGTGGAAGGTGGACGGCGTCCCGGTGGTGCCGCAGTCCCCCGACGGCTCCTGGCTGGACACCGCCGGGCTGGAGCTGGCCCCGGGCCGGACGGCCACCGTGACGGCGACCGTCCGGGACGCCACCGACTGGGTGCGGGACGAGGCCTTCCGGGACCGCTACATGACCCGCTCGGTCTCCTGGACGCTGACCGGCTGAGGCCGGACCGCGCCCCCGGGTCCAGGCGTCCGATCATGGGATGACTAATCTGGTCGGACTATGACCGTGGAGCCCGCTCGTTCAGCCCCGTCCCCGTCCGTCCCCGCTCCCCGGTCCACCGCCGAGCCCCCGGCCGCCGCCGCCTCCGCCCCCGTCCCCGCGCCGGGTTCCGGGCCGGTTTCCGCTCCGGCGTCCGTGCCGCCCGGCGCCGTTCCCGGGCCGCCCGGCGGCCGCGCGGCCTGGCTGGCCTGGTCCGTCGGGGTCAGCGTCTACGTCCTGGCGGTCATCCACCGCACCAGCCTCGGCGTGGCCGGACTGGACGCCGCCGACCGCTTCGGCATCGGCGCCTCGGCGCTCTCCACCTTCTCGATCCTCCAGGTGCTGGTCTACGCGGCCATGCAGATCCCGGTCGGCCTGCTGGTCGACCGGTTCGGGCCGCGCCGGGTGCTGATGCTCGGCGTCGCGCTGCTGAGCGCCGGCCAGCTGGCCTTCGCGTTCAGCTCCGACTTCGGCCCCGCGCTGGCCTCCCGCGCGGTGCTCGGCTGCGGCGACGCGATGACCTTCATCAGCGTGCTGCGGATCGCCGCCCGGTGGTTCCCGGCGGCCCGGAACCCGTTCGTGGCCCAGCTGACCGGCCTGGTCGGGATGGGCGGCAACCTGGTCACCACCGTGGTGCTCGCCCGGGCGCTGCACAGCGAGGGCTGGACGCCCACCTTCACCGCGATCGCGCTGCTGGGCGTGGCGGTGTTCGCGCTGGTCGCGCTCCTCCTCCGGGATTCCCCCGCACCGGCGGACCCGACCCGGCCGGTGGAGCACCGGGAACGGCCCAGGGTCGGCCGGCAGGTCCTCGCCTGCTGGCGGGAGCCGGGCACCCGGCTCGGGCTCTGGATCCACTTCACCACCCAGTTCCCCGGCAACGCCTTCGGCCTGCTCTGGGGCCTGCCCTACCTGGTGGAGGCGCAGGGCCTGTCCCGGGCCGGGGCCGGCGGGCTGCTGACCCTGCTGGTGCTCAGCAACATGACCTTCGGCTTCGTCTTCGGCCGACTGCTCTCCCGCACCGCGCGGGCCCGGATGCCGATCGTGCTCACCGTCATCGCCACCACCGCGCTCGGCTGGGCGCTGGTGCTGGCCTGGCCCGGCGGCCACCCGCCGATGTGGCTGCTGGTCGGGATCATCCTGGTGATGGGCAGCAACGGTCCGGCCTCGCTGGTCGGCCTCGACTACGCGCGCGCCCGCAACCCCGTGGAGCGGCTCGGCACCGCCTCCGGGATCGTCAACATGGGCGGCTTCATCGGCACGATGATCACGCTGTTCGGCATCGGCGTGCTGCTGGACGCGCTGACGCCGGAAGGCACCGACGGCTACCCGGCCGATGCCTTCCGCTGGGCGTTCTGCTGGCAGTACGTCCCGCTGGTGGTGGGGACGTTCATGATCCTCCGGTTGAGGCGGAGGCTTACTGCGTAGGGCTTCTGACCTGCGGAAATGTCGTCAACCCTAACTCAAACCTAGGGTTGGGGGTTCAGCGCCGATACTCGCGCAGCAGTTCGGCGAACTGCGTGGCCGTCCCGTAGATGCGGCCGACGAGGTGGTCGTTCACCTCCGCGTACATGAGCCGTTGATCGGGTGCGGGCGGGTGGCTCGGGCTGGACTGTGCCTCGCGCCGCAGGCGGATCAGGTCCACCAGCTTCAGCTTGGGGCAGCCCGGCACGATCCGGCTGCCCCGGATGCCGACCCGCTCCCCGCCCGGGCAGGCGAAGTACGCGCCGAACGGCGGTCCGCTGTCCTCCTCCCGGCTCGGCAGGTGGAGGACCATCTCCCCGTGCCGGCAGTGCACCGTCCCGTCGGAGCGGACGGTGAGGCCGGGCCAGTCCTCGTGGTCGATCTCCGCGACGATCTGCACCTGCTGCCCGATCGCCTCGGCCAGGGTCTCCGCCATCCGCCGCTGCTGCCTCGGGACGTCGGTGTCCCCTCGGCGGACGGAGGGCAGGAGATCGCGGGTGACCCACTCCTGGAAGCCCTTGGCATTGCCCTTCCGCGACCTCATGATGAGGAGGTAGAGCCCTGCCTCACTGATGAGGTTCAGGAGTGGATTGCCACGTACGGGTCCATTCCCACCTGCGGAAACGTCGTATGCCTGAGTTGAACTCAGGCATACCGAGCGCATATCGATGGTGCGCCTGTCGGCGGGGCTGACCACCTTGGCGGCCCAGCTCGGGCTGCCGCGATCGAGTACGGCACACACGTCCTTGGTGACGAACCACGGCTCCCCGTCGATCATCACCACGCGGATCGGCTGCCCCGTGACCGGGAAGCTCGACCGCACCAGCACCATCTGTTCCTGCCGCACCTGTTCGTCGTCCATCGGGACGCCTCTCCTTCTTCCGGGTGGTGGGTGGACTGCCCGGAACAACGAGGCCGATCGGGTGAGGTGGCCGGTGCTGGATTGACGCACGGAGGCACGGGTGCACCGACCCGGCGCGCGGCGGTGCGGGTACGCCGGGTCGCCGGGTCGTGTGCCCCGTGGGCGTCAGATGGTGACCGAGAAGTTGGCGAGGACCCGCTCGGCCAGCTCCTGGTCGCCCTCGACGGAGACCGGGCCGGGCCGGCCGCGCCCGCAGGCGAGCCGCAGGTAGGTCTCCCAGCCCATGGTGAGCTGGACGTCGGGGGCCAGGCTGATCGACTCGTCCACCGTGCAGCGGCCGGCGGCGTCCACCCGGACGGTGCGCAGGAACTCCACCGGACCGGTGACGTCCAGCACCAGGGCCGTCCCGGCCGGGGCCCCGGCCTTGTCGGTGACGGCCTTGGGCAGCAGTTCCAGCAGCAGGTCCCGGGTGATCAGGGCGGCCGGGGCGTCCAGGTTGCCCGGGGTCCCCAGGGCCCGGCGCAGGTCCTGCTCGTGCACCCAGACGTCGAAGGCCCGCATCCGCAGCAGCTCGTGGTACGGAACGTCCCTGGCCAGCGGCCCGGCGGGCCAGCGCACCGGCTCCTCGGGCGTCTGCTTGGCGTTCCGCAGCGCCCGGGAGCGGCGGATGATCGTGTACTCCAGCTCGCTGGTCATCTCCAGCGCGGTGTGGCAGCGGCGCTTGTCGACCGGGAGCTCGACGTAACGGGCGAACTCGGTGGTGACGTGACGGAGGTCACGCGGCAGCGAGTGGATCGGGCGCGGGTCGCCCAGCAGGTCCGACTCGACCGCGATCACGTGCGAGACGACGTCGCGGACGGACCAGCCCGGACACTCGGTGGCCCGGTTCCAGGAGTCCTCGGGAAGGGGGGCGACCAGCTCCGATATGGACTCGATGGTCTGGGTCCACGCCTCGGTGTAAGCCTGCACGGTCTGGTTGTCCGTCACGGGAATCTCCGGCCCTCCGTCAGCTTCCTTGCCACGCGTGCCCCGCTGTCACGGCCGACCGGGATGGTCCGGCTTTCCGGGCGCACACGCTAACCGCACGTTACGCTGCCGGGAGACAGCTGGGCAGCGCTTTCGGGTGACGATCGTAGGTCTCTTGCCGTGGACGGTGGTACTGTGCGCGCTTCATTGATCCAACTCGCGGTCTCCGACGTGGAGCCGCCCGCCGAGCGGAGGGCTCGGGCGGCGGCCCTGGTGCGGGCGCAGCAGGGCGCCGATCTGGTGGTGCTCCCTGAACTGTGGCCGCTCGGCGGCTTCGCCTACGACCTCTGGTCGGACGGCGCGGAGACGCTGGACGGGCCCACCTCCGACGCGATGTCGGCCGCCGCCCGGGCCGCCGGGGTCTGGCTGCACGCCGGTTCGATCGTCGAACGCGATCCGGACGGTCCGATCTACAACACCTCGCTGCTGTTCTCCCCGGACGGCGAGCTGGTGCACACGTACCGCAAGATCCACCGCTTCGGCTTCGACAGCGGCGAGGCGGTGGTGATGGGCGCCGGGCAGGAGATCGTCACCGCGCCCACCGACTTCGCCACGCTGGGCCTGGCCACCTGCTACGACCTGCGCTTCCCGGAGCTGTTCCGGGCGCTGCTGGACGCCGGGGCGCAGCTGCTGGTGGTCCCGGCGGCCTGGCCGGCCCGGCGGCGCGAGCACTGGACGCTGCTGGCCCGGGCCCGGGCGGTGGAGGAGCAGGCCTTCGTGCTGGCCTGCAACACGGCCGGGACGCACGCCGGGGTCGAGCAGGCCGGGCACAGCATCGTGGTGGACCCGTGGGGCAGGGTGCTGGCCGAGGCGGGGGCGGACGAGGAGGTCCTGACGGTCGAGTTCGACCCGGCCGAGGTGGCCGAGGCGCGGGCCGAGTTCCCGGTGCTGCGGGACCGCCTGCTGGGGATCCCGGCGCCGGTCCAGCGCTGAGCCGGGGCGGGGCCGGGGCGCGCTGGACGGCGTTCCGGGTGGGTTGGTTCGTACCTGGGCCGGTCGGGTTTGAGAAGATGAGCACTCGTCGTGTTCCCCGCCGGCCCGGACGAGGGCCGGCCCGGTAGGCCGCCCGAGGAGGTCGCGCCCATGCCTGGCGACGGCGCAGGCGACACCCCCCGCCCCGTCATCCACCGCAACAGCCTGCGCGAGCAGATCGCCGGCGCGCTGCGCGAGGAGATGATGGCCGGCCGGCTCGCGGCCGGCCGCAACTTCACCGTGAAGGAGATCGCCGAGCTGTACGGCGTCTCCGCGACCCCGGCCCGCGAGGCCCTGGTCGACCTCGGTGCCCAGGGGCTGCTGCGGGCCGAGCACCACCGCGGCTTCACCGTGCCCGAGCTGGGGTGGGACGACTTCCTGGAGATCTTCGAGTCCCGGGTCCTGATCACCGACAGCTTCCATCGCCAGTACGCCGCCCGCCGGGCGCTGCCCGACCTCAGCCGGCTGCCCTCGCTGCACCGCCGGGCCGACGCGGCGGTGCGGGCCGCCCGGGCCGGGAACCTGGACGTGATGGTCGGCTGCGACCGCCGGTTCTGGCAGGAGGTCGGCGGGCTGCTCGGCAACCGCCGGATCGCCGACTACCTGGACTGGCTGCGGGTGCAGTCCTGGATGTTCGCCGCGCGCTACCTGCGGGAGCTGCCCGTGCTGGCCGGGATCTGCTGGGAGCGCCACCCGGACCTGGTCGAGGCGATCGAGGCCCACGACGTGACCGGTGCGCACCGGATCATCTGCGAGTACAACCTGTACACCGTCCGGCTGCTGGCCGGGCTGGCCGGGCAGCCGCTGGAGTCGGTGACCGTCCTGGGGCTGCTCACCGAGTTCGTCGGGGAGGAGCCGCCGCCGGTGCCGGTCGAGCCGCCGCCCGCGCCGCCGGCCCCGGAGCCGGCCGCCGACCCCGGGGCGGCCCGCGCCGGGCGGAGCCGCCGCGGCGACGAGGTGGGCCGGGAGCTCGGCCGTGAACTGGGCCTGGGCCTCGGCCTGGTGCCGCAGCCGCGCACGCTGCCGTACGGCCGGTTCGGCCGGCGGCTGCCCGAGCAGCCGCCCCCGGAGGCCCCGCGGGGACGGCCCGACCCGCACGCCGCGCCGGGCCGGTAGGGTGGGCGGGCGTCGGACCGGGCGCCCCGCCGAAGGGTTGTCCGGGTACCGACCCAGCCCCCGTCGTCGCCCCGTCTCCGCGGGCGATCCCGCCTCCGGAGAGGAACTGCCGGCCATGGCCTGCGACCTCTGGCTCGTCCCGCTGGTGGACGTGCTGAGCCACAGCCCCGACAACCCCTTCCGGGACGACCTCGCGCTCTACAACTCGGTGCTGGCCTCGCGCGGGCTGCCCGAGGTGCCGGTCTACCGGTTCGTCCCGGGCATCAGCGGTGCGGTCGAGCCGATCGCGGCCTTCGACTACGACTCGCTGCACTTCCTGCGCCGCGCCTACCTGTTGGGCCTCACCGGACTGGACATCACCCCGGTCGACGCGCTCGGCGGCGACTACGAGCAGCTGCTGGAGATGTTCGAGAGCAGCGCCGAACAGTCGCACCTGGTCTGGCACTTCGACCACGCCGGGGCGTACGTGCCGGTCGAGTTCGCGGTGCCGCTGGTGGACGACACGCTGCTCGCCTCCGGCGGCCCGCTCGGCTCCAGCCACGGGCTGCTGCGCGAACTCCAGGCCGTCGCACCGGCGCTGGGCATCGACCCGGTCAACCCGCCGGACCCGACCCGGCCGCTCGGCCCGACCGGCCTGGAGCAGCCGTTCGGGCCGCCGATCGACGACGTCCACCCCTTCGCCCGGGAGCGGCACGCCTGGTCGGGCCTGTACGCGGCGGCGGTCCGGAGCGTCACCCAGGGCTCGATGATCGTCTTCGCCTGAGCCCTGAGCCCTGAGCCCTGAGCCCTGAGCCCCGAGCCCCGAGCCCCGAGCCCCGAGCCCCGAGCCCCGAGCCCCGAGCCCCGAGCCCCGTGCCCCGTGCTCCAAGGCCGACGGCTAGCGCAGCGGCCCCTCCGGCGGCCGCTGGCGCGGCATGGTGGGCCGGGTGCCCGGCGGCGGCAGCACCCGCACCTGGGCGCCCACCCCGGGCTCGCTGCGCCCGCCCCAGGCCCCGCCGGACTGGGTGGGCAGCTGGGTCATCGAGGCGCGGAACTCCAGCATCCACTCCGAGGTCTCGGAGCGGACCATGTCCGAGACGTCCTCGCAGAACCGGCGCAGCACGCCCAGGCAGCGCTCGGCGGCCTCGCCCGCGGTGCCCTCGGTCGGGCCGAGCACCTCGCGCACGCACTCCGACGCCCAGTCGAACTGGAAGGCCTCCAGGCGGCGTTGCAGGGCCTGACCGGTGGAGACGTCCCGCATCCAGCTGGAGGTGAGGCCGAAGACCCGGTCGGCGGCCAGGCAGGCGGCGGAGAGCGCGAAGCCGACGTAGCCCCAGCCGGTGCCGTGCCCGAAGGCGCCGGCCAGGTCGGCCAGCGGGGCGACCACCCCGCCCACCGCGAAACCGGCCGCGCCGAACCGCAGCAGGCGCGCCCAGCGGCGCTTCCAGATCCGGTCCCGGCGGTACCACTCGATCGCCTCGACCGCCCGCTCCTCGGACCAGCGGTAGAGCTCCTCCAGCCGTTCGGCGGGCTCGCCCCAGTCCCCGAGCGGGAACTGGCGGGTGCTCAGATCGGTTCGGCGGCGGGTGGAGTCCCGGCGGACGACGGCGGCGACGGGCGGGTCCTCCTCACCGATCTCCTTGCCCCAGGCACTCTCCTCGGGCTGCATTTCCGGCTGGCTCACCTGTGGGGCTCCCTGTGGCGGGCGGACTGCTGGTCTGTCGGCGCAACGGCTGACGTGGTGTCCGCCGGTGGTTCTCCAACAGCACTTCTTACCGCCAAATGGCTGACCGTGGGGCCGCTTCTCCGCTGATCGTTACGGGTTTCGGCCAACGGAACCCGAGGTGGGCGGGTTGCGGGGGGCGGCGAGATTTCACCCGTCCGAGCGAGGCTCCGGTGACCGGACGTCGTGACCCGGACACCCACCGCCGAACCGGCCCCTCCGGGCTTGGAGGATCCTCCTAGGCGGTCGGTGTGCGGAGCCCTCCTCCTGGAGGATCGGACGGGACCGGAGAGCGGCCGGAACCGGCCACCGACTACGCTGCCAGGCGTGAAGGTCCTCGTCATCGGCGGCGGCGCCCGCGAACACGCCCTGTGCCGCTCCCTGTCCCAAGATCCCGCCGTGACCGAACTGCACTGCGCCCCCGGCAACGCCGGGATCGCGCGGATCGCGACGGTCCACCCGGTCGACCAGCTGGACGGTGCGCAGGTCGCCGCGCTGGCCGGCCGGCTCGGCGCCGACCTGGTCGTGGTCGGCCCGGAGGCCCCGCTGGTCGCCGGCGTCGCCGACGCCGTGCGCGCGGCCGGCGTCCCGGTGTTCGGCCCGTCCGCGGCGGCCGCGCAGCTGGAGGGCTCGAAGGCCTTCGCCAAGGACGTGATGGCCGCGGCCGGCGTCCCCACCGCCCGCTCCTACGTCTGCACCACCGCCGCCGAGGCCGCCGAGGCGCTGGACGCCTTCGGCGCCCCGTACGTGGTCAAGGACGACGGCCTGGCCGCCGGCAAGGGCGTCGTGGTCACCTCCGACCGCGAGGAGGCGCTGGCGCACGCCGCCGCCTGCGAGCGCGTGGTCATCGAGGAGTACCTGGACGGCCCCGAGGTCTCGCTGTTCGCGATCACCGACGGCACCACCGTCGTCCCGCTCCAGCCCGCCCAGGACTTCAAGCGCGCGCTGGACGGCGACGAGGGCCCCAACACCGGTGGCATGGGCGCCTACTCGCCGCTGCCGTGGGCCCCCGCCGGGCTGGTCGAGGAGGTCCTGGAGACCGTCCTCCAGCCGACCGTGGACGAGCTGCGCCGCCGCGGCACCGAGTTCTCCGGCCTGCTGTACGCGGGCCTGGCGCTCACCTCGCGCGGCACCCGGGTGATCGAGTTCAACGCCCGCTTCGGCGACCCGGAGACCCAGGTCGTGCTGGCCCGGCTGCGCACCCCGCTCGCGGGCGTGCTGCTGGCCTCCGCCAACGGCACCCTGGACCAGCTCGAGCCGCTGCGCTGGGACGAGGGCGCGGCCGTCACCGTGGTCGTCGCCTCCGAGGGCTACCCGGCCGCCCCGCGCACCGGCGACCCGATCGAGGGCCTGGCCGAGGCCGAGGCGGACGGCAGCGCGTTCGTGCTGCACGCCGGGACGCGGACGGACGAGGACGGCCGGGTGCTGAGCGCCGGCGGCCGCGTCCTGTCGGTCACCGCGACCGGCGCCGACCTGGCCGAGGCGCGCGAGCGCGCGTACGCCGCGGTGGACCGGATCTCCCTCAAGGGCGGCCAGCACCGCACCGACATCGCGCTGAAGGCGGCCAACGCCTGAGGCGCCCGCTCCCGCGCTGCCCGCGGCCCCCGTGCGAACCGTTCGCACGGGGGCCGCGGTGTTCGGTGGCCCGCGCGGCGTGGCGGCCCGCGGCACTCGGCGGCCCGCGCGGCGTGGCGGCCACGGCCCGCACCTCCACGGGCGGGCCTCAGCAGGGACGAGCGGGCCCCGAACACCCGAGCCCACCGGTCAACCCCATGGGAGCAGCCTCCCCGGCGTTTCGGGCCCGGAGCGGCCAGGGGGGCGGACGCACCGTTCGGCCGACGGATTCCAGCCCATCGGGTGACAGCACCCGCATCCGGCTGACGCAACCGGCCGCGCGGCCGTATGGTGCGCTGCATCGCGGTGCGCGGGGCCCGTGCGCCGGGGTCGCCGCCGGGTAGCGGTGCTCCCACGGGGGGATGCTGGACGGCGTCCGGCCGGGCGGTCGTCGGGGTGCTCCGCACCGGACCGGTCGCCGGCCTCCGGGCGGCGTCACCGGAACAACCGGGCGGTGTCACCGGGACGAGTGGAAACCGGGGCGATCCGGAACACCCACCCGGACCGGGGCGTCGAAAATGTCAGTAGCGCCACGCAGCATGCACTACCGGGGATCGGACGCCTCCGCTTCCCGGTCGGAACTGATCGTTTCGAGTCGGCTCAGGGCCCGAAGCCGGGCGCCCGAGGGCTCCGAAGGGGGTGCCGCACCGTATGGCCGCAGTCGACACCGCGCGCGCTCACGCCCAGGCGGTCCTGCGGGTCCGGGGCCTCGCCCGGGCCGCCGCCGCCCTGCCCGCCGCCGTCGCGGTGGTCCTGCTCGCGGGCCGGTTCACCGGCCGGATCGGCGCGCCCGGGGCCGCCGACGCGGCGGGCTGGGACGCCGTCCGCTGGGCGGTCTGCGCGGTCGCCGCGCTGACCCTGCTGGTGGCCGGGCTGACCGCCCGGGCCGTGCGCCGGGCCGTCCCGCCCCGCACCCCGGCCGTCCCGCTGGAGCGCGCCGAGGCCCCCGAGCTGTACCGGCTGATCGACGAGCTGGCGGACCGGCTGGAGGTGCCCGCGCCCTCCGCCGTCGCCCTCACCCCGGACTGCGACAGCTGGCTGGAGGACGTCCCGCCGGCCGGGCGGGCGGCCCCGCCGCGGCCGGACGCGGGGGCGCCCGCCCCCGTCCTGGTGATCGGCTCGCCCTTCCTCTGGTGGATGCGGGCCGGGGAGCTGCGCGCCCTGCTCGCCCCCGTGGTGGCCGGCACGGCCGCCTCCGCCGACCCGGAGATCGCCGCCGCCCGGCGCTTCCTGCGCAGCCTGGACGCCTGCCTGGACTCCGGCGGCGCGGCCCCCGGCCTCGGCGGCGGC
>NZ_JBEXJK010000221.1:0-13792 GCF_040609095.1 Kitasatospora sp. NPDC004799 | reverse complement strand
GAGCCGTACACCGGGGCGTTGGCGAGGGTGTCCACCCAGTACTGGCCGCCGTTCGACGGGGGCGTGGTCGGCGTGGTCGGCGTGGTCGGCGGCGGAGGCCCGGAGCCGCACGGAGGCGGTGCCGGGGCGGTCGCCCTGCTGCCGGCGCCCGGACGGGCCACGACGCCCGGGCACGCCCGGGCGACCGGCGGGCGGTCCGTCCCGGGCCTGCGGTTCGGCCGGGCCGCGGCGTGCACGTCCTCTGTGGCCCGTACCGGCCTCCACCGCTGCCGGGGCGTCCGGCGGGCGGGGAGAGGAGGCCACCGTGCGCACTGAGCCGCTCCGCCCCGCCGGGCCGACCCGCCGGCCGCTACGCCTCGCCGTGGGCCATCTTGATCAGGCGGTCCAGCACCTTGCCGCCGCTCACCCGGAGGCCGTCGTGCTCCCACTCGTTGGTGATCCAGGTCCGCAGTCCGCGCACCGCGCGGGCGGTCTCCAGCGAGTCGGCGGTGTCCACGTACATGTCGTCGTGGTAGACCGCCGCCACGACCGGCACGGTGTTGGCGGCCAGCCGCGCCCGGTCGTACAGGTCGGGCCAGTCGGTGCGGGCGGCGAGCAGCTCCGCGGTCTCCTTCAGCGGGCGCAGCGCCGGGTCGGTGTCGAACATCCAGGGGTAGATCATCTCCCCGGTGAACAGCACCGGCGCGTCGGACTCCAGCGCGGCCCGGGCGTCGAACTGCGGGAACTCCTTGCGGACCCGCTCGGCCGCCCAGGCGGTGCCGCCCTGGTCCACCGACCGCTGGCCGTAGATCGACTCGTGCAGCACCGCGTACAGCGGTCCGCCCGCGAAGGAGAGCTGCGCCTGGGCGCCGGCCAGGAAGGTGTCGGAGAGCTCGGGCCCGGCCGGGCCCTCCACCCAGGCCTCCTCCACCAGGTAGTGGAGCGTGCCGGAGCCGTTGCCGCCGCCGAGCAGCAGGCCGAGCACCTGGAACGCCTCGACGGTGAGCAGCCCGCCGTCCGGCAGGGTCGCGGGGGAGTCGGCGAGGTGGGCGGCGATCCGGCGCACCGCCTGGACGTCCTGCGGGAACCGGGCGTAGTGGTCCTCGTTCTTGCGGACCACTCGCGGGTAAGCGGCGCGGTAGACGTCGTCGGCCGAGCTGCCGAGGCCGGCGAGGCCACCGGTGATGAAGGCCTCGGTCAGGCCCTCGGGGGCGATGGAGAGGTAGGTGAGGGTGCAGAAGCCGCCGAAGCTCTGGCCGAGCACGCTCCAGCGCTGGTCGGCGCCGAGCAGCCGCTCGCGGATCAGCTCGGCGTCCCGGACGATCGAGTCCGCGCGGAAGTGGGCCAGGTAGTCCGCCTGCTCCTGCGGGCCGCCGCGTCGGGCGAGCGTCTGCCGGGTCGCGGGGGTGGACCGCCCGGTGCCGCGCTGGTCGAGCAGGAGCACCCGGTAGTCGTCCAGGGCGCGCTCCAGCCAGGCGTCCCGGCCGAGCGGGCGGGCGGCCTTGCCGCCCGGCCCGCCCTGCAGGAAGACCAGCCAGGGCAGGTCGTCCCGCTCGCGGCCTGCGGCCACCACCTCGCGGGCGTACACCTCGATCTGCTCGCCCTGCGGAGCGGCGTGGTCGAGCGGCAGCTGGAACACGTGGTCGGTCGTGACAATCCCGGGCAGCCGGCTGATGGTGGACATGCAACTCCTCGGTCTCTGCTGGTCACAGCGGTGGCGTCGCGGTTCACGGGGTCACCGGGTGCGGGGGCCGCGACCCCCGCACCGTATCCTGGCCGCGGTCGAGCGCCGGTTCGACCGCCCCGTCCGTCCGACCGGAGCGCCGACCCCGGCCGAGGCCCGGCCCGAGCGGCTCCGACGGCGGCCAGGAAGACGGGCCGCCGACTCCGGACACGCATCCGTGACGCGCCCGCGGCGAGGCCCCGGTGACGTTCCGACGGGCGTGGTACGACCGCCGAACAGAGCCGTCCGACCAGCGGCGCAGCGGCGGGGCGTGACCTGGCGGTGGTGCGCGGCGTTCACCCCGGGGGCCTGCGCCCGGTTCGGGCGGGTCGATCGCCGGGCGGTGCGGCCCGGCCGCCCGGGCACCGGCAGCGGTCGGTGACCGCGTGCGGCACCACCACCGGTCGCCACCACGCGGTCGGACGGCCCGGCGGACGCGGGCCTAGGGGGAAGGGTGTCGCCGGCAGGCCGGGGCGCCGGACCTGACGGCGCGACGGGCACGGCGACGGGCCCGGAACGAAGGCGCGGCGCGCCGGTACCGGCCCGGTACCGAGCACCGCATGGCACGACCCGCCACCGGGTACGGCCAGACACGGCACACCCGCCGGTGGGACAGCCCCGCCGGCCCGGCACCATCAGCACGCGATCGAGCATGCTCGCGGCCCACCGGCCTGACCCGGCCACCGGACCGCCGAGGGGAGGAGAGTCCGGTGACCGCCATGAGGCCACCACAGGCCATGCCGGCCGAGAGCGTGGTCGGCGCGCCGCCCAGGCCGGTGGGCCGCCCCGACCAGGCCCCGGGGGCCGGGCCCGCGGGCGCACCGGTCGGTCCGGGCCGGCCCACGGCCCCGCCGCGCCCGCAGCCGCCCGCCGTCCACCACGCGGTGATCTGCGTCAACGCCCCGGCGATGGCCGCCTCCGGTCCCGACGGCCAGCTGCGCGGCCACGGTCTGCACGGCTTCTACCGCAACGGCGTCCGGGTGCTCGCCCGGATGGAACTGCGGCTGGGCGGAATGGAGCCGCTGCCGCTCCAGGGCACCCTGACCAGCACCGCCCAGGCCCGCTTCCTGGGTGCCGTCCGCGTCCCCGGCGACCTCGACCCGGACCCGGCGCTCACCGTCGAGCGGCTGCGCCACGCGGACGGCGTGGAGACCGTGGTGGTGCGCAACACCGGTCCGCGGCCCGCCCGGCTGCCCCTGGAGATAGCCCTCGGCACCGACCTCGGCCCGGTCGCCGAGATCGCCGCCGGGCACCGTCAGCCCGACCTGCCCGGCCAGGTGCAGTCCGCCGGGCTGCGCTGGACGGGGCCGGTGCACAGTGCCGTGGTCAGCGCCCAACCCTCCCCGCACGCCGTCCTGGCCGGCGCCGGCGTGCTCCGCTGGGACCTGGAGGTCCAGCCCGGCGCCCGCTGGTCGGTCGAGCTGCACACCGAACTGGAGAGCGCCGCCGGCGGTCCGCGCCCGCCGGGCGGCCGCGGCACCGGCGTCCCGCTGCCCTGGTCCGAGCCGGAGGTCCGCAGCGACGACACCCGGGCCGCCCCGCTGGTCTCCCGCTCGCTGGACGCCCTCGGGGGGCTGCTGTTCGCCGACCCAGACCGTCCGACCGACCTCTACCCGGCCTCCGGGGCGCCCTGGCGCTTCGGCCTCGCCCCGGCCGACGCGCTCTGGGCCGCCCGGCTGACCCTGCCGCTCGGCACCCGGCTGGCCGCCGGCACCCTCCGGGCGCTGGCCCGCCGTCAGCAGCTCGGCCCCGCCCCGGGCCGCACCGAGGGCCTGCTGCCCGGCGCCCTGCGCCACGGCGGCCCCGAGCTGCCGCCCACCTGCACCGCCACCGAGGCCACCCTGCTGTTCGTCACCGTGCTGGCCGAGGCCTGGCGCTGGGGCCTGCCCCCGGCGGAGGTCGCCGAGCTGCTCCCGGCCGCCGAGCGGGCCCTGGCCGCCCTGCGCGAGGGCCTGGTCGACGGCTTCGTCACCGACCTGAGCCGCCCGGCCGAAGAGCGCTCCGCCCATCCGGTCGCCGCCCGCGCCGAGGTCCAGGCGCAGGCCCACCGCGCCGCCCTGCACGGGGCCGAGCTGCTGGAGGCCTTCGGCCGGCCGGGCGCCGAGGACTGGCGGGGCTGGGCCGCCGCGCTGCGCGGGCGCTTCCGCGAGCGGTTCTGGGTCGACGACCTGTCCGGCGGCCGGCCCGCGGCCGGGCTGGCCCCGGGCGGCCAGCAGCTGCCCGCCGTCGCCTCCTCCCTGGTGCACCTGCTGGACACCGGGCTCGCGGTCGACGGCGGCCGGCACGAGAGCCTGCTGGACCGCGAGCAGACCCGGCTGCTCGCCCAGCGCCTCGTCGCGCCCGAGCTGGACAACGGCTGGGGCCTGCGCACCCTGAGCGCCAAGTCCCCCCGCTTCAACCCGCTGGGCCACCGGGGCGGTGCGGTGCGGGTGCACGAGACGGCGCTGGCGGTGGCCGGGCTGGCCGAGGCCGGTCACGAGAACGAGGCCGGCGCCCTGTTGGAGGGCCTGCTCGCCGCGAGCGCCCACTTCGAGGGGCGGCTGCCGGAGATGTACGCGGGGGAGCAGCGCACCCCAGGCTGCCCGCCGGTGCCGCACCCCGCCGCCTGCCGCCCGGCGGCGGTCTCCGCGGCCGGTGCCGTGCACGCGGTGTTCGCCCTCGCCGGGGTCCGGCCCGACGTCCCGGGCGGCCGGGTGCTGGTCCGCCCGGCCAGCACCGCACCGCTCGGCGAGCTGGAGCTGACCGGTCTGCGGGTGGCGGGCGAGCCCTTCTCCGTCCGGGTGAGCCGGATCGGCGTGGCGATGGTGGAGGAGGCGTCCACGGACCTGCAGCTCGTCGCCCACTGAGCCCGCCGCGGTGCGTCGATGCCCCGGCGTCCCGGTCACGGGTGTCGGTGGCCGGTGTCGGTGACGCCGAGTCACCGGCACCGGGCCCGCCCACTCCCGGCCGTGCGGGGGGCGTCGGCCCCGGACGTCCACGCACGGGCCTGTGCTTATCGTCAGAGAGACGACTATGATCGTGACCATGTCGCGTTACGATCCGTCGGCCTTCCCCCCGTTCGCTGTCACGGTTGACCTGGTGGTGCTGACGGTGCGCGACCACTCGCTCTGCGCCCTGCTGGTCAGACGGGGCGAGCCGCCGTTCCAGGGGTACTGGGCGCTGCCCGGCGGGTTCGTCCGCCCGGACGAGGGCCTGGCCGAGGCCGCCTCCCGCGAGCTCGCCGAGGAAACCGGCCTGCGCGCCCACACCGCCCCCGGCCACGAGGCGGTCGGCCCCGGCGCGGCCGGTGCTCACCTGGAGCAGCTCGCCACCTACGGCCACCCGCAGCGCGACCCCCGGATGCGCGTGGTCAGCGTCGCCTACCTGGTGCTCGCCCCCGACCTGCCGACGCCCCGGGCCGGCGGTGACGCCAGCAGCGCCCGCTGGGCCCCGGTCGGCGAACTCCTCGGCGAGAACCCGGCCGACGGCGTCCCGCTCGCGTTCGACCACGGCCTGATCCTCGCCGAAGGCGTGGAACGCGCCCGCTCCAAGATCGAGTACTCCTCCCTCGCCACCGCCTTCTGCCCGACCGAGTTCACCGTCGGCGAGCTGCGCCGGGTCTACGAGGCGGTCTGGGGCGTGGTGCTGGACCCGCGGAACTTCCACCGCAAGGTCACCGGCACCCCCGGCTTCCTGCTGCCCTCGGGTGGCACGACGACCCGTCAGGGCGGCCGCCCGGCCCAGCTGTTCACCGCCGGCGGCGCCACCGTCCTCAACCCGCCCATGCTCCGCCCGGAGTCCTGAGCCCCCGCCGACCCCGCCCGGCCGCCCGGACCGGGGCCCGGAGTCGCCCGTCTGCGGTGACCAGGGCAGCCGAGTGGCCCGGCCTGGTTGCGGCCCCGGGGAAAGCGGCGCCGGCGTCCTGAGCCCCCCACTGGACTGCGCGCCTGGCCCCCTGGCGCCGGAGCCGCCCCGCCGTGGCCAGGGTGGCCGCACGGGCCGGTGTGGTTGCGGCCCTGGGGCTGGCGGTGCCCTCGTCCCGAACTCGCTCATGCCGTCCGGCGTCCTGAGCCCCGGCCGGCCCAGTGCCCGGCCCACCTGGACCCGGGGCCCGGAGTCGCCCGTCTGCGGTGACCTGGGTGTCCGGACGGACCGGTCCGGCTGCGGACGCAGGGACGGTGGTGCCACCGTTCTGAACCCGTCCGCGTTCCGTCCGGCGTCCGGAGCTCCGCCCGCGGCGGCCCGGGCAGCCGAATGGGCCAGCCTGGCTGCGGCCTCGGGGGTGGCGGCGGACTACCGGAGCCTGGACGAGACCACCACCGCCACGGAGAGGGAGCTGGCGGCACTGCAGGCCGGGCACGCGGCGCCCGAGGCGATCGCCGCGGTGGAGGAACGGTTGGCCGCCGAGCGGGAGCGGCTGGGCGAGATCACGGTCGAGGGGCGGGCCGCGGTCGACGAGTTCCACGCGCAGTGCGGCGGCGAGCAGCTCCCGCCTCCGCCCTGGCCCCCTCGGTGAGAACCGCACCCCTGCGCCGGGCGAGCTGCTCCGCCCGGCCGGCGTCGGCCGGAGCCCCGGAACGGGCTGACCGCCTGTGAATCGCAGGATCGGATTGTCCCCTGATCGGGTGAGGTGGGCATCCGGCGGGCCCGTGCCGTTCCCGTAATGCCCGGAATAGCCGTCGCCGCCCCCTAATGTGCTGGCGCGGAGCCGCGCGGGTGCATGCCCGCCCGTCAGGGCGCTCCGTGTCCAGCAGGTCGGCCGAGGGCATGGGAGCAGCCAGCGATGATCCAGATCACCGGACTGACCAAGGTCTACCGCAGGGGCGCTCCGCCCGCGGTGCTCGACCTGACCTTCGACGCCCGGCCCGGCACGGTGACCGCACTGCTCGGTGCCGAGGGGGCGGGCAAGTCCACCGCGCTGCGGCTGATGCTCGAACTCGAACGCGGCCAGGGCGTCACGCTCTTCGGCGGCCGCCCGTACCGCCGGCTGCGCCACCCCGAGCGCGAGGTCGGGGTGCTGCTGCCCGGCACCGGGGAGGCCGCGGCGGTCGGACACCCGGGCCGCAAGGCGCGCAGCCACCTGCGGATGCTCGCCGCGGCCGTCGGCGTCCCGGCCCGGCGGGCCGACGAACTGCTGGAGCAGACCCGGCTGGCCGCCGTCGCCGGGCAGCGGCTGCGCACCTTCTCGCCCGGCATGCACCGCCGGATGGCCCTGGCCGCCGCCCTGCTCGGCGACCCCGGCGCGCTGCTGCTGGACGGGCCCGCCGACGGCCTGTCGCCGCGCAACGTCGAGTGGTTCCACTCCTTCCTGCGCTCCTTCGGCGCCGCCGGCGGAACGGTGCTGGTGACCACCCGCAGCCCGCAGGAGGCCTCGCAGCTCGCGGACCGGGTGGTCACCCTGGACCGCGGCCGACTGGTGGCCGACCAGCCGGTCGCGGAGTTCCGGCGGACCAGGCTCAGCCCTGAAGTGGCCGTCCGGGGGCCGCAGATGGCGCGGCTGGCGGATCTGCTGGTCAGCCAGGGGGCGGAGGTCCGGCGGGACGGCAGCGTGGGTCTCGCGGTGGCGGGCATCGACCGCACCGAGATCGGCGAACTCGCCTACCGCCACGGGATCCTGTTGCACGAACTGGCCGACCGGGTGGTCGAGCAGCCAGCGCCGCGGGTCGTCCTGCCGGTCGGCTCGGGCCGCTCCGGCAACCTCCGCCTCCAGCCCGAACCCGAGGCCGACCCGGGCCCGGAGCCGTCCCTGGAACCGGGCCCCGAGCCGGTCGCCGAGCCGGCCCCGGGTGAAGCCGTGACGGCCCCCGCCGAGCCCGCGACGCCCCCGACCCCGGCAGAGCCGGCCGCCGCCGCCACCGAGACCGGCTCCACCGCCGAGGCCACCACCGTCCCGAAGCGCAGCGCTGCCCGCCGCCCCCGGGAGGACGGCTCCCTGCCCACCCGCGCCCTGCCCGTCGTCGCCGCCCTCCCCGCCGCCGCGCTCCCCGTCCTCGGCTCGGCCGGCCGCCGCCCCGAGCCCGCCGGCCGCCGGCCCGAGCCGACCACGGAGACCGGGACCGCCGCCACCGCCGAACCCGTCCCCACCGTCGCCGTCGACCGGCTCTTCCGCGACGACCCGGCCCCGCCCCTGGAGCCCGCCCGGGTCCGGCCTCCGGGCCGCCGGATGAGCGCGGCCGACCTGCGCACCGACGACACCGTCCGGCTCCGCCGCCCCGCCTCGGGCGCGACCGCCGTCCGGGCGTCCGCCGCGAAGCCCCCGGCCGCGAAACCCCCGGTCGTGCAGGCCCCTGCCGCGCAGGCCCCAACCCCCGTCCAGGCGTCCACCCCCGCCATCCCCGCAGCCCCCGCCACCCCCGACGACCACCGGAGCGAGTGAACCGTGCGTGTCCTGGCCTACGAGCTGCGCCGCCTGCGCGGCCTGCGTTCCACCTGGCTGCTGCTCGCCGCCGTGCTGCTCGGCGATGCCGCCGTGGCCGCCGTCCTGGCGAGCCACGCCCCGGACGGCCCGCTGGCCGCCCCGGCCGGGGCACGGCTGCTGACCGCCGCCGTCCCGCTGGTCCCGCTGCCCTTCGCGGCGCTCGGTGCCGGGGTGCTGGGCGCGCTCTCGTACGGGCACGAGGTGCGCCACCCGGGGCTGCCGGCCTCGCAGGTGTCGTACCCGCGCCGGGTGCGGCTGCTGCTGGCCAAGCTGCTGGTGATCGGCCCGGTGGCGGCGCTGCTGGCGCTGGCCACCCTGCTGCTCGACACGGTGGCCGTGCACCTCGCGCTGCCGGACGGCGTCACCGTGGCGGCCTGGGCGGACCCGGCCGCGCTGTCGGACCGGGTGTCCGAGGCGCTGGCCGGCGCCGGGGTCGCCGGGCTGTCCGACCTGCCGGGCGTCCTCGCCCCGCTGGGGCTGGTGGCCGGCCACGGGATGCCCGCCGCGCTGCTGGCCTTCGTCCTGCTCACCGTGGTGGCGGGCTGGACCGGCGTGCTGACCGCCTCGCTGACCCGCAGCGCCGCGGCCGGGGTGCTGCTGCTGTGCGCGCTGCCGCCGCTGCTGGAGTCCGGCGCCGCGCTGCTGCTGCGCCACACCGGCAGGCCGTGGCCGGCCCGGGCGGCCGAGCTGCTGCCGTTCCAGTCCGGGATCGAGTGGGCCTACGGCTGGGTGTACGGCGGTGGCGCGCAGGAGGCGACGGCCGGTGGCGCGGCGCTGAGCGATCCGGCACTGCTCGCCGCGGTTTCGGCCCCCGCGGCGCTCCTGCTGCTCGCCGCGCTGCTGGTCCAGGCCCGCCGCCGCGCCCTGTAGCGCCGTACCGCCCGGCGGGGCCCGCCCGGCGCCACCAGCCCGTGGCCCAATGCCGCCGCCAGGCTCCCGATGCCGCCCTGCCCGGGAGTTCCAAGATCGACCAGCAGTGACCGTAATGCGCGGTTCTTCCTGATAAGAAGTCAATTATCCAGTCGCGGCCGATCACCCTTTCGTGTGCTTTTCACGAGAATTCTCAAGCCACGCCTGCCGATCGCCGACAAAGGAGGCGTGAGTACCCTTGCGCACCCCACCATGACCCCCGCCCGTTCCGCCGATGGGCCCATCCACGGTCCCGGCGACCTGGACCGCTTCTCGTACGCCGACCGGCCGACCCCGCCGGCCCCCCGCTGGGAGGGCGCCGAGTCCGACATCGGCCGGGTCGGCCGGAAGACCACCAGCAGCCGCGGCCGCGGCCTGCACGGCCAGCTGGTCCAGCAGCTCGGCCAGATGATCGTCTCCGGCGATCTCGGCGCCGACCGCCCGCTGGTGCCCGAGGAGATCGGCCAGCGGTTCGAGGTCTCCCGGACCGTCGTCCGCGAGTCGCTGCGCGTCCTGGAGGCCAAGGGCCTGGTCAGCGCCCGGCCGAACGTCGGCACCCGGGTCCGCCCGGTCGGCGACTGGAACCTGCTGGACCCGGACATCATCGAGTGGCGCGCCTTCGGCCCGCAGCGGGACGAGCAGCGCCGGGAGCTGTTCGAGCTCCGCTGGGCGATCGAGCCGCTGGCCGCCCGGCTCGCCGCCGGCCACGGCCGGGAGGACGTCCAGCAGCGGCTGGTGGAGCTGGTCGAGATCATGGGCCACGCCGCCTCCCAGGCCGACCTGTCCACCTACACCCGGGCCGATGCCGAGCTGCACGGCCTGGTCCTCCAGGTGGGCGGCAACCGGATGCTGGAGCACCTCTCCGGGATCGTCGCCTGCGCGCTGCAGGTCTCGGGCGGTCCGGCGATCTCCTGCGAGCGGCCCTCCGAGGCCTCGGTCGGCCTGCACGCCCGGCTGGTGGACGCGCTGGGCGCCGGCGACGGCACCGCGGGCGAGGCCGCGATGCGGGCCCTGCTCACCGTCCATCCCGAGATCGAGCCGTCCGTCCCCGCGCCCAGGGAGCACTGAACGGGCTGTTTCCACGAGCGGAGGCGCCGGACGGCGGCGGTCCGCTCCGCCAGGGCCCTCCGGCCGCACCGCGCGGCGCAGCCGGAGGGCCTTCGCACGCCGCCACCCGCCGGTCGGCCACACCCGGGCGCCTGCCGGTCGGCCGCACCGGGCAGCTGCAGGGCGGCCGGACCCGGGCGGCGGTGAAGGACCCGATCGGCCGTGGCGCAGAGGGCCGGCCGTGGAGGAGGCGGACGGCGGCGGCCGCCGGCCCCGGCAGCCGAAACCCGGGAAAGCCCGCCCGGAAAGCGGGTCGGCGAATGGCCGGCCCATTTCCGGACCCGTCCATGACAACGGTTCGCCCCACCGGCGCGCGATGATGGAAGCGGCCCCGGGTCGCGGGCGCCAGGTGGTGTGACCCGCGACACGAAGGCCATGCGTAACACTTGACGAGTAGCAGCGATGTGTCCTGAGCGGAAGCAGCTCCGGAATACTCCAACATGTCAGAATGCTGTGTTGGTCCGCGGCGCTGCTGCCGTCCTGCAAACCCAGTCCTCAAGCCCGAGTCGGTCGGAATCGACACCGCGCGCCCGACGCGCGATCTCCTTCCCCGCCCGCTCGGGCGGCCGGTACGGGTTCGAGTCCACTCATCGTCCGAGAGGTTGTTCGTGTCGGCCAGCACATCCCGTTCGCTTCCCCCCGAGATCGCGGAGTCCGCAGCTCTGCTGGCGCTCATCGAGCGGGGCAAGGCCCAGGGGCAGATCGCCGGTGACGACGTGCGCCAGGCGTTCGAGGCGGACCAGATCCCGGTCACCAAGTGGAAGAACGTCATGCGCAGCCTCAACCAGGTGCTGATTGAGGAGGGGGTGGACCTCATGGTCAGCGCGGCCGAACCGGCCGGCGCCAAGCGCAAGAGCGTTGCTGCCAAGAGCCCCACCAAGCGCACCGCCACCAAGGCTGTCACCACCCGGACCCCGGCCGCCCCGTCGGCCCCGACCAAGCCGCCCGTGCGGATCGCCCCCGGCGCTCCCGTCGCGGCTCCGGCCGTCGCCGCCGCGGCGGCCCCGGCCCCCACCGTCTCCGCCGACATCACCGTCGAGACGACGACCGTCGTCACCGAGGTGAAGGCCGCTCCGGCGAAGAAGGCGGCCCCGGCCAAGAAGGCCGCCGCCAAGAAGACCGCCGCGCCGGCCAAGAAGACCGCCGCCAAGAAGACCGCCGCCGGCAAGGCCGCCAAGGGCGACGAGGAGCTGCTCGGCGAGGAGGAGCTGCTCGAGGACGTCGCGCTGCCCGGCGACAAGGCCGAGCCCGAGGGCACCGGTCCGGAGGAGGAGTCGGAGGGCTTCGTCCTCTCCGACGACGACGAGGACGACGCGCCGGCCCAGCAGGTCGCCGTCGCCGGTGCCACCGCCGACCCGGTCAAGGACTACCTGAAGCAGATCGGCAAGGTCCCGCTGCTCAACGCCGAGCAGGAGGTCGAGCTCGCCAAGCGCATCGAGGCCGGCCTGTTCGCCGAGGACAAGCTCTCGGCCGCCGACAAGCTCGCCCCGAAGCTCAAGCGCGAGCTGGAGATCATCGCCGAGGACGGCCGCCGGGCCAAGAACCACCTGCTGGAGGCCAACCTCCGCCTGGTGGTCTCGCTGGCCAAGCGCTACACCGGTCGCGGCATGCTCTTCCTGGACCTGATCCAGGAGGGCAACCTCGGTCTGATCCGTGCGGTCGAGAAGTTCGACTACACCAAGGGCTACAAGTTCTCGACCTACGCCACCTGGTGGATCCGCCAGGCGATCACCCGCGCCATGGCCGACCAGGCCCGCACCATCCGCATCCCGGTGCACATGGTCGAGGTCATCAACAAGCTGGCCCGCGTCCAGCGCCAGATGCTCCAGGACCTGGGCCGCGAGCCCACCCCGGAGGAGCTGGCCAAGGAGCTCGACATGACCCCCGAGAAGGTCATCGAGGTCCAGAAGTACGGCCGCGAGCCGATCTCGCTGCACACCCCGCTCGGCGAGGACGGCGACAGCGAGTTCGGTGACCTGATCGAGGACTCCGAGGCGGTCGTCCCGGCCGACGCGGTCTCCTTCACCCTGCTCCAGGAGCAGCTGCACTCGGTGCTGGACACCCTGTCCGAGCGCGAGGCGGGCGTGGTCTCGATGCGCTTCGGCCTGACCGACGGCCAGCCGAAGACGCTGGACGAGATCGGCAAGGTGTACGGGGTCACCCGTGAGCGCATCCGCCAGATCGAGTCGAAGACCATGTCGAAGCTGCGCCACCCGTCGCGCTCCCAGGTGCTGCGCGACTACCTGGACTGATCGACGGCAGTCGTCCCGCGCGAAGGCCCGGAGCCCCACGGCTCCGGGCCTTCGTGGCTGTCCGGGGCCGGGCGTGTCAGCGTCCGGGTGGCCGTTGTCCCTCGTCCGGGTGGCGGCGCGGCGGGAACCGGTCGCAGCGCGTAGCCGGTCACCTACGCTGTGCCGGTTGCCTGCTTCCGAGCCCCCTGGAGTCACGGTGCCGACCGAGCCGGACCGCACAGACCTGCCGACGACCACCCCGTTCCCGGCGGACCTCGCCGACCCGGCCGATCCGGCCGACGTCCGGGCGGGCCGCCGCCGCAGGGCCGCCGTGCTGGCGCTGCTCGCCGCCGTGCCCGTCCCGCTGGTCGCGCTCGGCACCGCGGCGCCGGCCGAGGCGCAGCGCCGGGTGGTCGGCGGCACCGCGGTGAGCACCGCGGACCACCCGTGGATCGTGGCGCTCGCCAGCCGCCAGCAGTTCGGCAGCGGCCGTTCCGGCCAGTTCTGCGGGGGTGCGCTGGTCACCCCGACCAAGGTGGTCACGGCCGCGCACTGCTTCTACGACGAGGGCCGGGGCCGGGTGGAGCGGCCGGGCCTCAAGGTGATCGTCGGCCGGGACGACATGCGCGGCTCGGCCGGGCGGGAGGTGGCGGTGCGCTCGGTCTGGGTCCACCCCGACTACTCCTTCACCGCCAACATGAACGACGTCGCGGTGCTCACCCTCGCCGAGTCCCAGGGCGCCCGGCCGGTGGTCGAGCTGGTCGGCCAGGGCGAGACCGCGCCGTACGCGGCCGGGACCACGACGCAGGTGTACGGCTGGGGCGACACCACCGGGCGGGGCGACTACTCGCCCACGCTGCGCGGGGTGTCCGTGCCGATCGTGCCGGACCACACCTGTGCGCAGGCCTATCCGGGCGGGCAGGACGGGAAGTTCGACGCCCGGGGCATGGTCTGCGCGGGCGAGGAGCGCGGCGGCAAGGACGCCTGCCAGGGCGACAGCGGCGGTCCGATGATCGTCGACGGCCGACTGGTCGGACTGGTCTCCTGGGGGACGGGCTGCGCCGAGGCGGCCCACCCGGGCGTCTACACCAGGGTGTCCTCGGTCGCGGACGCGGTGCGCTCGGTGCTGTGAACACCCGGGGAGGCGGTGCGCCCGGCGCCGTGGACGCCCGTGGAGGGGGCGTGCCCGGCGCCGCGGGCATCGCGGTGGGTGAGCGCCCGGTCACGGGCCGGGGGCGGGATCTGACGGCCCGTCGGCCGCCCCGGCCTGGGCCCGCGCGGGGCCGGGGAGTGCGCCCCGGGGTACAGCAGAGCCGGGCGGCCGGCCCCCGAGGGGGTCAGCCGCCCGGCTCACCGGTCGCAGAAGGCCGGACGACGGCGAGGTCGTGGGAGACGAACAGGAAGGCGACGCCCAGCCGTTCGCGCAGCTCCATCAGCAGGTTGAGC
>NZ_JBEXJK010000220.1:0-13891 GCF_040609095.1 Kitasatospora sp. NPDC004799 | reverse complement strand
GGCGCCCGCCCCCGGCGCCGAGGCCCGGGCGGGGCGAGGAGGCGGCCGGATTGTTGTTAGGGTTCCCGGTCGGACGTGGACAGGGGATCGGGCTGGTGGGCGGCAGGGTGGATGCGGTCGTGGCGCCGTGCGGCGTGGTCGATCTGCGGGGCGAGGCCGGGGCGGGGTTCCTCACCGCCTACCCGGCCGACGCCGTCGTGGTGGTGTCCGGGCTGCCCGGGGCCGGGAAGAGCACGCTGCTGCGGCGCTGGTCCGGGGCGGCCGTCCGGGCCGTGGACCCGCGCACCGTGCACGAGGCCTGCGAGGCGGTGATGCCCGCCGCCCTGCCGTACACGGTGTACCGGCTGTGGGCCCGGCTGGTGCACTTCCGGCTGCTGCGCTCCTCGGTGCGCGGCGGGGGCCCGCTGCTGGTGCACGACTGCGGCAGCCGGGCCTGGATGCGGCGCTGGCTCGCCCGGGAGGCGGGTCGCCGGGGCCGCGAACTGCACCTGGTGCTGCTGGACGTCGGCGCCGCCACCGCGCTGGACGGCCAGCGGGCGCGCGGCCGGCACGCCTCCGCCCGGGTCTTCGCCCGCCACCGCCGGGGCCTGGAGCGCCTGTTGGCCGACTTCACCCGGCACGTGCGCTCCGGCGCCCCGATGCCGACGCCGGAGGCCGCGTCCGTGCTGCTGCTGGACGCCGTCTCCCGCTCCCGCGCCGAGGCCGTGCGCTTCGGGAGCGCCGCGGACTGACCGTCAGCCGCGAGCCCGACGCTCGGCTCTGCCACCGCGGTGGCCGGGGGGCCACGGGTGGGAACCGGCCCTCCGGGGCCCATGATCGTCACAACGCCCCCGCGACCGGCCCCGGCACTGCCAGACTGGGGGCGGCAGAGTCCGTCACGGAGAGAGGTCGCACCCCGCATGTCCACCAGCGCCGCCGTCGAGAACCCGTGGTTCCGCAGGTTCAACCCGTCCGACTCCGCG
Source organism: Kitasatospora sp. NPDC004799 (assembly GCF_040609095.1). Classification (NCBI taxonomy): domain Bacteria; kingdom Bacillati; phylum Actinomycetota; class Actinomycetes; order Kitasatosporales; family Streptomycetaceae; genus Kitasatospora; species Kitasatospora sp. NPDC004799. The sequence goes on along the minus strand of NZ_JBEXJK010000220.1, from coordinate 12,929 downwards.
CCAGCCCGGATCGTGATCTTCCCGCACGCCGGCGGCTCGGCCAGCTACTACCTGGGGTACGCCAACGCGCTGGCGCCGCACGCCGATGTGCTCGCCGTCCAGTACCCGGGCCGGCAGAACCGCATCGCCGAGCCGACGATCGGCTCGGTGACCGGGCTGGCCGAGCAGCTCGCCCGGGAGCTGCGGGAGTGGATGGACCGGCCGCTCGTCTTCTTCGGGCACAGCATGGGCTCCGCCGTCGCCTTCGAGACCGTCCGGTGCTTGGAGCGCGACGGCGTGCCGGGGCCCGACCGGCTGATCGTCTCGGCCGGCCGCGCGCCGTCGCTGCCCCGGACGACCACCATCCACCAGCTGCCGGACGACGAACTGCTCGCCGAGATCTCCGCGCTCGGCGGCACGGACGACCGGGTCCTCGCCATCCCCGGCCTGCGCGAGCTGATCCTGCCGAGCCTGCGGGCCGACTACCGGGCCGTCGAGACCTACCGCAGCGCTCCGGACGCGACCGTGTCGCTGCCGATCACGGCGCTGGCCGGGGAGTCCGACGAGAACGCCACCGTCGACCAGGTCGGCCAGTGGGAGCGGCACACCACCGGGGGCTTCGACCTGCGGGTCTTCCCGGGCGGGCACTTCTACCTGGCCGAGCGGACCACGGACGTGGTGGAGGTGCTCACCGCACACCTGCGCGGCTGAGCCGCCCGGCCGTACGATCCGGCGCCGCAGCCCGGCAGGCCGCGCGCCCCGGACACCGCACCGGCCGTCGAACCCGGCTTCGAAACAATGTGCCCGGGTCGGTGCCCGGAGCGCGCCCGCTGGGCTACTGTGCCTGCTTGACGGATCGTCAACAGATCATCGGGAGGCAGCCGTGCGCCGGATCGCCGTTGTCGGAGCGGGCCAGGCCGGCCTCCAACTCGCGCTCGGGCTGGCGGCGGACGGGTACCGGGTGACGCTGGTCGCCGAGCGCACCCCGGAGCAGCTGCGCGGCGGCCGGGTGCTGTCCACCCAGGCGATGTTCGGCCCCGCGCTGCGGATCGAGGCGGCGGCCGGGCTGGACCTCTGGGCGGAGCGGGCGCCGGCCGTCTCCTCGGTCGAGGCGGTGCTGGCGGCGCCCCCGGGCGTACGGGCGCTGGAGTACACCATGACGCTGGACGAGCCCGCCCAGTCGGTGGACCAGCGGCTGAAGCTGGCCGGCTGGCTGGAGCTGCTGGCCGAGCGCGGCGGCGAGGTCGAGTACCGCACGCTGGACCGCGACGGACTGCACGAGCTGGCCCGCCGGCACGAGCTGACGGTGGTCGCGGCCGGGCGCGGCGCCCTGTCCGGGATCTTCGAGCGGGACGACGCCCGCTCGCCCTTCGACCGGCCGCAGCGGGCGCTGTCCTGCCTGTACGCGCACGGCGTCGGCGCGCCCGATCCGGCCGCCGGGCCGCGCGCCCGGATGAACGCCCTGCCCGGGCTCGGCGAGCTGTACCTGCAGCCGGCGCTCACCATCTCCGGGCCCTGCGACATCCTGCTCTGGGAGGCGCTGCCCGGCAGCCCGCTGGACGCGTTCGCCGACGCCCCGCCGCCGGACGTCCAACTGGCCCGGATCCGTGCGCTGTTGGCCGAGTACCTGCCCTGGGAGGCGGAGCTCTGGACGGAGGCCGAGCCGACCGACGCCGGGGCCGGGCTGTTCGGCGCGGTCACCCCGGTGGTCCGGCACCCGGTGGCGGAACTCGGCTCGGGCGTGGACGCCGTCCACGTGCTGGGCCTCGGCGACGCGGTGGTGGTGACCGACCCGATCACCGGCCAGGGCGCCAACAACGCGGCCCGGGCGGCCGAGGCCTACCGCCGGGCCGTCGTCGAGCACGGCGACGCCCCGTACACGGCCGACTGGATGTGCCGCACCGCCGAGCGGTTCTGGCAGCAACAGGCCCGCCACAGCGTGGAGTTCACGACCTCGATGCTGACCGTTCCGGACCACGTCCAAGCCGTGTTCGCGGCGGCCGCCGAACACCCCGAGGTCGGGCGCCGGCTCGCCAACACCTACGCCGAGCCGAGCGACCACGCCGCCTGGCTGGCCAGCCCGGAGCTGACCGCCGCCTACCTGGCCTCGGTCGGGAGCTGAGGCCTGCCGTCGCCCCCCGGACGCGGGTGCGACGACCGGCCCCGGCCGGCCGCACTTGCCCCCGGGCGGTCCGCGGGACGACCCTGGAGGGGAGGACGGCAACGGGTGCGGGAGGCGTCGCTCGTGGACGGACACGAGCCCGCGGGCCGGTCCGCCAGCGGCCACCGGAGCGTGCCGCACACGGCCGACCTGCGGATCGAGGCCTGGGCGCCGACGGCCGAGGGCTGCATCGGCGAGCTGGTGCACGCCCTCGTCGGCAGCTTCGCCGACCTCGCCGACGCGCGGATCGTCGGCGAGCGCGGCTGCACCGTCCTCGCCGCGAGCGACCCGGACCTGCTCGCGGGCGTCCTGGAGGAGGTCGTCTACCGGATGGACGTCGACGGCGAACTGCCGGTGGCGGTGGCGGTCGGCCCGATCGAGGGCCTGGACGGCGCCCGCCGGGTGACCGTCCGCTTCCGGATGGCCGACGCCGCGACCGCCGCCCTGGTCGGCGCGGTGCCGAAGGCCGTCTCCCTGCACGACCTGGACCTGAGCGCCGGGCCGGACGGCTGGACCTGCCGGGTCACCGTGGACGTCTGAGCCCGGCCCGAGCACAGCGGACCGGACCTGCGGGAGCGGGGTGAGCGAGGTGGAGATCGCACTGGTCGGGGCGGGCCGGTACCGCTGGCGGATCGAGCCGCGCCCGCCGATGCGGGTGCCCGGCGTGGTGTTCGCCAACGACGCGCTGCTGCCGCAGGCCGCCGGCGACAAGGCGCTGGAGCAGGTGGCGAACGTGGCGACGCTGCCCGGGATCGTCCGCGCCTCCTACGCGATGCCCGACGTGCACTGGGGCTACGGCTTCCCGATCGGCGGGGTCGCCGCCACCGACGTCGAGCGGGGCGGGGTGGTCTCGCCCGGCGGGGTGGGCTTCGACATCTCCTGCGGGGTCCGGCTGCTGGCGGCCGGCGTCAGCCGGGACGAACTCGACCCGGAGCGGATCGGCCGGCTGATGGACCTGCTGGACCGCACCGTCCCGCGCGGCCTGGGCCGCGGCGGCCTCTGGCAGCTGTCCGGACCGGAGGAACTGGACGAGCTCCTGCTCGGCGGCGCCCGCTACGCCGTCGACCACGGCCACGGCGTGCCGCGCGACCTGGAGCGGTGCGAGGACCGCGGCGTGCTGGCCGGCGCGGCCCCCGGCGAGGTGAGCACCCGGGCCGTCGAGCGCGGGCTGCAGCAGGTCGGCAGCCTCGGCTCGGCCAACCACTTCCTGGAGGTGCAGGCCGTCGACCGGGTGCACGACGCCCGGACGGCCGCCGCCTTCGGGCTGCGGCCCGGCCAGGTCTGCGTCATGATCCACTGCGGCTCGCGCGGCCTCGGCCACCAGATCTGCACCGACCACGTGCGCACCATGGACCGCGAGCTGCACCGCCACGGGATCGAGCTCCCGGACCGCCAGCTCGCCTGCACCCCGGTCGACTCCCCGCGCGGCCGCGCCTACCTGGGCGCCATGACCGCCGCCGCCAACTACGGCCGGGCCAACCGGCAGCTGCTCTCCGAAGCGGCCCGCCGGGCCTTCGCCACCGCGCTCGGCGTCGGGCTGGAGCTGGTCTACGACGTCTCGCACAACCTCGCCAAGCTGGAGACCCACGAGGTGGACGGCGAGCCGCGGACGCTGTGCGTGCACCGCAAGGGCGCCACCCGGGCACTGCCGCCCGGTGACCCCGACCTGCCCGCCGACCTGGCGGAGGCCGGGCAGCCGGTGCTCGTCCCGGGCACCATGGGCACCGCCTCGTACGTCATGGTCGGCCTGCCCGGCAACGAGGCCTTCCGCTCCGCCTGCCACGGCGCCGGGCGGGTGCTCAGCCGCCACCAGGCGCTGCGCACCGTGCGCGGCGAGCGGCTGAAGGGCGAGCTGGAGGCCCGGGGGATCGCGGTGCGGCCGGCCTCCTGGCGGGCGCTGGCCGAGGAGACCCCGCAGGCCTACAAGGACGTCGACGCGGTGGCCGCCGTCACCGAGGCCGCCGGGCTCGCCCGGCAGGTGGCCCGGCTGGTGCCGCTGGGCGTGTGCAAGGGGTGAGCCCGCCGAACCGGTCCGGGCGCGTCCCTCGACTCGCCCGGCCGGGCGCGCTTGGATGTCGGACGCGGCTGCCGCCGGAGCGCAGCCGTACGCACCCGTCACCGGAGCGCAGCCGTCACAGGAGGTCGTCATGCCGGGGAACCCGGACGGAACCGCGGACCACCGGGGCACCGGCGGCGGCCCGGTGATCGAACTGCGCTCGCTCACCAAGCGCTACGGCGACACGGTCGGCATCGAGGGCCTGGACGTGTCGGTCGAGGCCGGCGAGGTGTTCGGCCTGCTCGGCCCCAACGGCGCCGGCAAGACCACCACCCTGCGCTGCCTGGTCGGCCTGCTCGGCCCCACCGGCGGGCAGGTGCGGGTGCTCGGCCTGGACCCGGTGGCCGACCACCGCCGGCTGGCCCCCGCGATCGGCTACCTGCCGGGCGAACTGCGGCTCTACCCCGAACTCACCGGGCAGCGGACCCTCGACCTGCTCGCCGCCCTCCAGGGCGCCCCGGTGCCGGGCCAACGCGAGTTGTGCGAGCGGTTGAAGCTCTCCCGGGCCGACCTGGCCCGCCCGGTGGGGGAGTACTCGCGCGGCATGAAGCAGAAGCTCGGGCTCGTCCAGTCGCTCCAGCACCGGCCGCCGGTGGTGGTGCTGGACGAACCGACCGAGGGGCTCGACCCGCTGGTCCAGGAGACCTTCTACGAACTGCTCGCCGAGGAGACCGCGGCCGGGCGGACCGTCCTGCTCTCCAGCCACGTGCTGCCCGAGGTGCAGCGGACCTGCGGCCGGGTCGCCATCGTCCGCCACGGGCGGCTGGTCACCGTCCGGTCGGTGGCCGAACTGCGCCAGGCCCGGGCCCGCCGGGTCCGGCTGGTCCTCGACGACGGGCGCGGCGCCAGGCCGCTCGGCGCCGCCGAGCGGTGGTCCCCGCGCTGGGACGGCCCACGGGTCGAGCTGCTGGTGCCGCCGGACGAGGTGGTCGCGGCGGTGCGCACCCTGCTCGCCGAGCAGCCGGTGGCCGACCTGACGGTGGAGGAGGCGGGGCTGGACGAGGCATTCCTCGACCTCTACCGGTCGGTCGGGGCCGAGGAGCCCGTCCACGCCGGAGAGGCGGCCGGTGGCGGCCGCCGGCCGGAACCGGAGGAGCGGCCGTGAACCCGGGCACCGTCAACCGCCGCCTCCCGCTGGTCTGGCTCGCCCTGCACCGGCGCCGCCGGATGCTGCTCTCCCTGCTGTTCGGCATGGTCGTCTTCGAGACCCTGATCGTGGTGATCGCCGGGACCGTCCCGACCGGCGACCTGTTCGGCGCCGCCCGCCGCAACCCGCCCGGCGCGTTCCGGGCCTTCAGCGGCTCCAACGGCGACGTCTCCATCGCCAGCTACCCCGGCCTGCTCGGGGCCGGGCTCACCCACCCGTTCTGGATCGCCCTCCAGCTCACCGTGATCGGCTCGCTCGGCGCCGCGGCCGTCGCGGCCGACGTCGAGTCCGGCACCATCGAGCTGCTGATGACCCGCCCGGTCTCCCGCCGCCGACTGCTCGCCGAGCGGACCGGCGCCCTGGTCGCCGCCACCGTGCTGCTCAACACCGCCGCCACGCTGACCCTCGCGCTCGGGGTGGCGTTCTCCGCGCAGCTGCGCGCGGCCGTCCCGGTCGGCGCGGTGTTCACCGCCGGACTGCTCGGCTGCGCCCTCGCGTTCTGCCTGAGCGGGCCGGTGCTGGCGGTCTCCGCGGCCAGCCGGCGGCGGGCCCATGTGATCGGCGCGGCCGTCGCCTTCGGCGCCGTCGGCTTCGCGCTCAACTTCGTCGCGCTGGCCTGGTCCCCGGCCCGGCCGCTGCGCTACCTGAGCCCGTTCCACTACTACGCGCCGGGCGACGTGCTCGGCCACGGCGGGGTGCCGTGGGCGGCCTTCGGGGTGCTGCTCGGGGTGGGCCTGCTCGGGCTGGCGGCGGCCTTCCGGCTGCTGGAACGGCGGGACCTGGCGGTCTGAGGACGGGGTTCGGGTGAGGCATCGGCCTTCCGGTGCCCGGTGTCGCGTGGCCCGTCGGTTCGGACGGGCCGGCGCGTCTAGCGTCGGCGGCGTGAGCGCCGCGGCCGAGCCGGTCGCGGCGGAGATCACGGCACCCCTGGAGGCACACCCCATGGCCGACATCCTGTTCGTCCTGACCGGTGCGAGGGCCTGGACCCTGAACGACGGCACCGCGCACCCGACCGGCTTCTGGGCCGAGGAGGCGGTCGTCCCGTACCGCGCCTTCACCGAGGCCGGCCACCGGGTCGCCGCCGCGACCCCGGCCGGCGTCGTCCCGGTCGCGGACGGGGCCAGCCTGACCGACCCGGCGACGGCCGAGGAACTGGAGAAGATCGCCGAGTTCCGGAAGCCGCTGGTGCTGGCCGAGGTCGACCCGGCCGACTACGACGCGGTGTTCTACCCCGGCGGCCACGGCCCGATGGAGGACCTGGCGGTCGACCCCGACTCCGGCCGGCTGCTCACCCGGGCGCTGGCCTCCGGGCGCCCGCTCGGGGTGGTCTGCCACGGCCCGGCCGCGCTGCTCGCCGCGCGGGCCGAGGGCGGCGGCTCGCCCTTCGCCGGGTACCGGATCACCGCCTTCACCAACGCCGAGGAGGTCCAGGGCGGCCTGGCCGACCGGGCCCCGTGGCTGCTCCAGGACCGGCTGGTCGAGCTCGGCGTGGACTTCGAGGAGGGCGAGCCCTGGGCGCCGCACGTGGTGGTCGACCGCAACCTGGTGACCGGCCAGAACCCGGCCTCCTCGGGGCTGCTGGCCACCGAGCTGCTGAAGCTGCTGGACGCCTCGCAGGCGTAGGACTCATCCGGACGGGTGAGCGACGGCGGGGTTCCCGTCGATCGCTCACCCGTCCGGGTGGTTTGTCCCTGTCGGCGGCGCGGACCGCCGGCCGCCCGGGGGGGCGGGGGGGCGGGGCCCCACTGGGGGGGGGCGGGGGGGCTTTGACGTCCCGGGCGCCCCGCGGCCCCCCGCCTGGCGGTGGAGCCGGGGATCAGCGGCCGGACGCCGCCCGGTCGGGCTCCTCGGACGCCGTTCCGGGCTCCGCGGCGACAGTGGCGGCCGTAGCGGCCGTGGGAGCCGTGGCAGCCGTGGCGACCGCCCCGGCCCCGCCCGTACCGGGCTGCTCCGCCTCGGCCTGCCGCCGGCGCAGCCGGGAGCGGAACCAGAACGCCACGCGGACCACGACCGCGACGATCGCCGCGGAGATCAACTGAGGCTCCGGGACTGGATGGGGCGCATCGGAACTCCTGTGCTGGGGCGGGTCGGGGACGGGAGGGCGGTCGGGTCCGGCGTCAGGCCGCGCGTCCGCCGCGCAGCCCGGCGATCACGTCCCACAGCTGCGCCGGGGTCGCGAAGGTGTCGGCCACCAGCTCGCCGTCCGGGATGCTGATCCCGTACACCTGCTCCACCTGGACCAGGAGCTCGACCATGGCGAGCGAGTCCAGGCCCGCGGCGCGCAGGCTGGCCTCGCCGGTCAGCGGGCCGCGGGCGGCGAGCCGGGGCAGGGTCTGGAGCAGCAGCTCCTCGAAGGCCGTGTCCCACGGCTGGGCCTGAAGGGTCTCGTCGGTCATGGCGGTGCTACCTCCGTGCGGTGGATGGTTCGGTTGCGGGGGCGTGGGCGGGGGTGCCGTCGCCGGGCTCCAGGGCCCGGCGGTGCAGGGCCAGCCGGGTCGCGGAGACGACGCGGTCGCCGTCGACCAGCACCTCGGCCGGGGCCCGGTGGCCGAGGAAGCCGAGCAGGCTCGCGGTGAGTCCGTACGCGCCCACGTTGGGGACGGCGAGCAGGTCGCCGGAGCGGACCCCGGGCAGCTCCACGGCGCGGGCCAGGATGTCCGCCGGGGTGCAGAGCGGGCCGGCCAGGGTCACCGGCTCGGCCGGCTCCCCGGCCGCCGGGGTCCGGGCCGGGCCGGTCGGCTGGGCCCGCAGGGGCAGCAGCCGGCCGAGGCCGGACAGCCCCCCGAGGTGGTTGATCCCGGCGTCGAGCACCGCGTAGGTGCTGCCCCGGCTCGGCTTGACGTCGGTCACGGTGGCCAGCAGCCGCCCGCTGTCGCCGACCAGGTAGCGGCCGGACTCGAAGGCGACCACCGGCCGCCCCTCGCGCCAGCCGGGCAGGTTCTCGTCCAGCACCTCGGCCAGGGCCTCGCCCAGCCGCCGGTACACCGGGCGCTCGCCGGCCGTCGCGTACGGGCAGGCGAAGCCGCCGCCGAGGTCCAACAGCTCCAACTGGATGCCGAGCTGGTCGCGCAGGTGGGCGGCGGTGCGCACGCTCTGGGCCAGTTCGGCGATCAGGCCGTCCTCGTCCGCGGCGTTGGTCAGCGGGAAGAAGTGCAGCCCGACCACCCGGGTGCCGGCGACCAGCAGCCGCTCGGCCTCCTTCGCCAGCCAGTCCAGGTCGAAGCCGAACTGGGAGGGGCCGCCGGTCATCCGCAGCCCCGCGGTGCCCGGCGCGCCGGCGGCGTTGATCCGCAGCACGCAGTCGGCCACCGCGCCGTGGGCGGAGGCCGCCGCGCCGACCCGCTCCAGGTCCCCGAAGGACTCGACGGAGAAGGCGCGCACCCCGGCGCGGACCGCCTCGTCCAGCTCGGACGGCACCTTGCCCGGCCCGGAGTACAGCAGCTCCCCGGCCGGGTGCCCGGCCTCCAGCGCCGCGGCCAGCTCGCCGCGCGAGGTGACCTCGGCGTGCACGCCGGCCCGGCGCAGCTCGGCGACCAGGGCGGGGTGCGGGTTGGCCTTCAGCGAGTAGTAGATCCGGGAGGGCTGCGGCACGGCCTCGCGCAGGTCCCGGGCGGCGGCCCGGACCCGGGCCGCGTCGTAGACGTACAGCGGACTGCCGTACGCCGCGACGAGTTCGGGATCGGTGGGCGCGCCCGCGGTCACGGGCCCACCTCGGCACCCGGGCCGCCCGCGGCCTGCCACTCGGGCTCCGCCAGGATCTCCAGCACGGCACAGGTGCAGGTGAAGCCGGAGCCGCTGCCGACCAGCAGGACCTTGTCGCCGGGGCGCAGCGAGCCCGTCTCGGCGAGGTCGTTGAGCCCGGCGAACTGGTCGGCGGCGCCGAGGTGTCCGGCCCGGCGGGCGAACTCCCAGGTGGTGCGCTCCTCGGAGACCCCGAGCATCTTCTGCACCTGCCACTCCATCTTGCTGCGCCCGGTGGCCGGGATGACCGTCCAGGCCACGCCCTGCCGGTCGGTGCCGGCGTCCGCGAGGGCGGTGTCGATGGCCTCGCCGACCACGGCGATGAGCCGCTCGGTCGCCTCGCGCAGGGTGCCGTGCTGCTGCACGTAGTGGCCGACCCGCTCGGCGAGGCTCTGCTGCTCGCCGTTGGGCAGCGGCTCGAAGCCCTTGCCGCGGACCACGGCCTCCAGCGAGTTGTCCGAGACCGTCGCGGTGGACACCAGGCGGGCGAACCCGCCCTGGTTGTTCAGCACCAGCGCGGCGGCGCCGTCGCCGTAGACGATGCCCTGCTCCTGCCGCCAGCGGCGCATCAGCGGCGCGCCGAAGCGGTCGGCCGTGGTGAGCACCGCGCTGGTGCCGGGCTCCGCCGACGCCAGCCGGTGGGCGGCGAGCTCCAGGCCGACCAGGCCGGCGTTGCACTCCTGCTTGAGCTCCAGCGCGGTCACCCGGGGGCCGACGGCGTGGTTGGCCACGTAGGAGGCGGCCGGCCAGCCGTCGATGCCCTGGAAGTAGATGTAGCTGTGCACCAGCAGCGCGACGTCCTCCGGGGAGGCGCCGGAGCGCTTGAGCGCGGTGGTGGCGGCCTCCACCGCCATCTCGGGCGGCGCCACGTCGTCGGGGGCCACCCGGACCGACAGCAGGCCGTCGGCCTCGAACTGCTCGGGGTCGTACTCGCCCGAGTCGACGGCGGAGCGCGCGGAGACCGCCGGAGGCAGCCAGGCTCCGGTCCCCGACACGTAGATGTTTTGCCAGCGCATGGGGTCTCCATTCCTCGTGACGGACCGTCGGGCGATGGAGTCGTGCCTCACCCCGCCGTCCACGGCATCCTCCGAGCGCCAACTTGGGTGCCGCTAAAACCGGTCGCCGGCCCGCGGCCGGGCCGCGCACAAGCCCGGCTTCAGCCCGGCGGACCAGCCTGGGGGCCCGACGGCCCCGCGACCCGGGGCCCGCCCCTGCCCACGAACGGGAGCCGAGCCATGCCGCCATCCCCCCGGGACGAAGCGCCCCCGGACCCCCGCCGGTGGTGGGTGCTCGCGGTGCTGTCCGCCGCGCTGTTCGCGATCCTGCTCAACAACAGCCTGCTCAACGTGGCGATCCCGCAGCTCATCCGCAGCACCGGCGCGGGCATGTCGCAGGCGCAGTGGATCGTCGACGCGTACACCCTGGTGTTCGCCGGGGCCCTGCTGACCGCCGGGACGCTCGGCGACCGCTACGGCCGCAAGCGGGCCACCCTGGCCGGCACCGCGACGTTCGGGGCCGGCTCCCTGGTCGCGCTGTTCGCCGACGCCCCGTCCCACCTGCTGGTCGCCCGGGCCGTGATGGGGTTCGGGGCGGCGTTCGTGATGCCGGGCACCCTGGCGATCCTGGTGGACGTCTTCCCGGCCCGGGAACGCGCCCGGGCGATCGGTGTCTGGGGCTCGGTCTCGGCGCTCGGCGTGGCGGCCGGCCCGGTCCTGGGCGGCGCGCTGGTCGACCGCTTCTGGTGGGGGTCGGTGTTCGTGGTGAACCTGGTGCCGGCGGTGCTGGTGCTGGTGGCCGGCGCCGTGCTGCTGCCGGAGTCGGCCGATCCGGCCCCGCGTCCGGCCGACCCGGTGGGCGCCCTGCTGGGCGCCGGCGCGATGGCCGGGGTGGTGTACGGGGCGATCCAGGCCGCCGGGCACGGCTGGGGCTCGCCGGTCGTGCTGGGGGCGCTGGCCGCCGGCGGGGCCGCCGCGGTCGCCTTCGTCGCCTGGGAGCGCCGGCACCCGTACCCGATGGTGGACCTGGCGCTGCTGCGCAAACCGGCCTTCATCGGGGCCGGGGGCGGGAACATGCTGCTGATGATCGGCGTGGCCGGCACGTTCTTCGTGCTGACCCAGCGGCTGCAGTTCGGCCTCGGCCTCAGTCCGCTGCGGGCCGGCCTCGGGATGCTGCCGAGCGCCTTCTCGGTGGGCGTCGGGGCGTTCCTCTCCGGCCGGCTGACCCGCCGTCACGGCGCCCGCGGGGCGGTCGGCGCGGGGCTGGCGCTGGCGGCCGCCGGCATCCTGGTGGTCGGCCTGGTGGACGGCGGCTACCCGCCGGTGCTGGCCGGCCTGGTGGTCACCGGGATCGGCTTCGGGCTGGCCATGACGCCGGTGACGGACACGGTGATGTCCCTGGTGCCCGAGTCCCGTTCGGGCTCCGGCGCGGCCCTCAACGACACCCTCCAGGAGCTGGGCAACGCGCTGGGGGTGGCGCTGGTCGGCACCGTGCTCGCCCGCCGCTACGCGAGCGGGACGGCCGGGCTGCCGGAGCCGGCCGACCGCTCGCTGCACGACGCCCTGCAGCTCGCGGAGCACACCGGCGGCCGGGCCGGGGAGGCGCTCGCGGCCACGGCGCAGCGGGCCTTCGACCAGGCCGCGGCGGCCGGGCTCGGCACCGCCGCCGCGGTGGTGGCGGCGGGCGCGGTGCTCGGCGCCGTGCTGCTGCCGGGCCGGTCGGCGCCGCCGGCCGGAACGTCGGCGCAGGGCGCTCCTCCGCCCGACCCCGCGCGATCCTCGACGGTCCGTCAATCCGGCCCCGTAAGGTAATGATCAAGCGCGATTCGAGTGACGGGGGAAGGTCGCGCCTGCCTCCGTCACGTCTGCCTGCCCATTTCCAGCGGAGGTGTTTCCCATGACCGTTTCCAGAGGCTCGCTGCTGAGCCGGGCCATGTACGTCGGCCCACCGATCCGGACCCTGCACGAGGAGTACGCGAAGGGCGGGCGGATCGACGAACGGGCCCCGGTGGTCGCGGCGAGCGAGGTGACGGTGAACGCGCCGCCGGACGAGGTCTGGCGGGTGCTCACCGACGTGGCGGGCTGGCCGGGTTGGGTGCCGGGCGTCAAGGAGGCCGCCCTGGACGGCGCGGAGCCGGCCGCGGACCTGACCTTCCGCTGGGTGCTGAACGGCATGCGCATCCGCTCCACGCTGGCCGTGGTGACGCCCGGGCGGGAGATCGCCTGGACCGGCCGGCTGGCCGGTTCGCGGGGCGTGCACCGGTTCCAGCTGCGGCCGGCGTCCGGGGGCGGCACCGTGGTGCGCTCCGAGGAGTCGATCGGCGGCGCGCTGGTCGGCCTGTACTACAGCAGCGAGAAGTTGTCGGCGGTCCTGCGGGGCTGGCTGGGCGCACTGAAGAGCACGGTGGAGGGCGAGCGGTGAACACGACGACGACGGAACTGGCCCTGGCCTACAACCCGGTCTTCCTGGGCCTGCGCTTCCTGCTGGAGCTCTTCGCCCTGTACGGCTTCGGCGTCTGGGGCTGGCGCAAGGCGCCCGGCGCGCTGAAGTACCTGGCGGTGGTCGCGATACCCGTGGTGGTGGCCGTCGTCTGGGGCGACTTCGCCACCGCGGGCGACGAGGCCCGCAGCGGCGAGACCACCTTCGACACCCCCGGGCCGATCCGCCTGCTGCTGGAGTTCGCGGTGTTCGGCGGGGCGGCGGCAGGGCTGTGGCACGCCGGGATGCGCAAGGTCGCCCAGTGGTTCCTGATCGTGCTGGTCGTCTACCACGTCGCCGCGTACGACCGGATCTGGTGGCTGCTCCAGCACTGACCCGCACCGGCACGACGGCCCGCCCCTCCCGGGTGC
>NZ_JBEXJK010000219.1:0-13906 GCF_040609095.1 Kitasatospora sp. NPDC004799 | reverse complement strand
GCGGCGGAGGATCGGACGGGACTTGGTCAGAAGCATGACAACCGTGGGCAGGGATGGACAGGGTGCGTCCCGGGATTGGCCGTGCGAGCTCAGGCCGTTCGCGCCCGGCCCCTCGCCGCGGCTCAGGCCGCGAGCACCGGCCGCTCCTCCTCGGCGCGCTCCCCCGCCGACCCCGCCGCGCGCAGCCGCAGCGCGAGCAGCAGCGCCAGCCCCAGCACCCCGCCGGCCGACAGGAACACCACGTCCACCGCGTCCGTGAAGCTGCCCAGCGCGTGCTCGCGGGCCGCGCCGGAGAGCGTACGGACCGCGCCGAGCGTCCGCCCGGGCTCGCCCGCCCCGTAGACCCGGGCCAGCACGGTGCCGAACACCGCCGCGCCGAGCGCGCTGCCGAGGGTCTGGAAGAAGCGCACCCCGGTGGTCGCGACGCCGAGCTGGTGGGCCGGCGCGGCGTCCTGCACCAGCATCACCAGCTGGCCGATCAGCTGGCCGAGGCCGCAGCCCAGCAGGGCGAGTTCGGCCAGCACCAGCCAGAGCGCGGTGGCCGGCCCGCTGAGGCCGAGCAGCAGCAGGGCGAGCGCCGCGACGCCGGCGCCGGCCGCCAGGAAGGTCTGCGGCGCGTGGCCGCGGCCGGTCAGCTTGCCGACCAGCAGCCCGACCGCCGTCATCCCGGCCGCCATCGGGATCAGGTAGAGGCTCGCCGAGGTCGGCGCGACGCCGCGGGCGATCTGCAGGTACATCATCACGTACATGATCGAGCCGGTCATGGCGACCCCGACCAGGCCCTGGATCGCGAAGCCCAGCCGCACCGCGCGGATCCGGAACAGCGACAGCGGCAGCACCGGCTCGGCGGCGGTGGCCTGGCGCCAGAGGAAGAGGACGAGCGACAGCAGGGCGACGGCGGCGAGCCCGAGGAGCTGCGGGGAGGTCCAGGCGTACTCCTTGCCGCCCCACTCGGTGACCAGCAGCAGCGTGGTGGCGAAGGCGGCGGCGAGCGCCGCGCCGAGGAAGTCCAGGCCGCGCCGGCCGGCCGAGGCCGGCAGCTTGAGCACCAGCGCGGCACCGGCGACGACCAGCAGGCCGAGCGGCAGGTTGACGTAGAAGATCCAGCGCCAGCTGAGGTGGTCGGTGAACAGCGCCCCGATCAGCGGGCCGATCGCCATGCCGAGGCCGGCGACGATGCCGCCGACCGCCCCGCCCTTGCCGCCGCCCTCCTCCTCCGGGCCCTTGAGGTGGGCCATCACCACCATGGTGACGCTCATCAGCCCGCCGCCGCCGATGCCCTGGACGGCCCGGAAGGCGATCAGCTGGTCCATCGACTGGGCCGCCCCGCAGAGCCCCGAGCCGAGCAGGAAGGTGCCGACGGCCCCGAGCAGCACGCGCTTGGCGCCGTACAGGTCGCAGAGCTTGCCGTACAGCGGCAGCAGCGCGGTGGCGGCCAGCGCGAAGGCGCTGACCAGCCAGGGCAGCCGGTCGACGCCGTGGACGGGGTCGAGCTCGCGGACGATCGGCACGCCGGCCGCCGACACGATGTTCATGTCGAGCACCGCCAGCACGATCGTGACCAGGCAGATCAGCATGCCCAGCTTGCGCTGGGCCGGTGTCATCAGGGCAGCGGGTGCCATCGTCAAGTACCCCCAGGGTCGGTGGAGTTCGGTCCGGACCGGTGCGGTCCGGCGGGAACGGCACCACCATGGCAGCCTTTTTGGACCCGGTCAATTCTTCATCCCGACCAATCTTTCATCCAGACCAATCTTTCGGCATGGTCAACATTTGAGCCTGGTACAGTCTCCTCATGGCGACCCACTCCGGTTTCGACCGCGGCTTCGACCTCGACGCGCTCCCGCTGCGCGAGCGCAAGAAGATCCAGACCGGCATCCGGCTCTGGCGCACCGCCGTCGGACTGTTCGCGGAGCGGGGCTTCGACCAGGTCTCGGTGGCCGAGATCGCGGCCGCCGCCGAGGTGTCCAAGATGACCGTCTTCAACTACTTCCCCACCAAGGAAGACCTGGTCCTGGGCCCGATGGAGCAGCACCTCGACGAGCCGGCCCGGGTGGTGCGCGAGCGCGCCCCGGGCACCTCGGCGGTGGGCGCGCTGCGCGAGCACTACCTGGCCGCCCTGGAGCGCTTCGACCCCTCCACCGGGCTGAGCGACGACCGGGTCGTCCTCGACGTCGTCCGGGTGATCCACCAGACCCCGGTGCTGCTGAGCCGCGCCTCCGCCGGCTTCGACCAGAAGGCGCAGACCCTGCTGACCGCCGAACTGCTCGCGCAGGACCCGGCCCACGACGACCTCACCGCCAGGGTCGCCGCCGCCCAACTGCTGGGCACCCAGCTGGCCCTCACCGGCGAGAACCAGCGCCGGATGCTGGCCGGCGAGCGCGCCGCCGATGCCCTGCCCGCCGCGCTGGAGGAGGCCCGCCGCGCCTTCGCCCTGGTCGAACACGGCCTCGGCGACTACTGCGCCCGCCCCGCCTGAGAGAGTTGGCGCACCACGACCGACCGGAGGTGCGCATGGACCAGCCGCTGCTCACGCGGGACCGCTCCGCCCTGCCCGCACAGGCCGAGGGCCTCAACGCGTACGTCGGCGAGGACGGCGTCGCGGTCCTGGAGTTCGCCCGCCCGCACCGGCGCAACGCGGTGACCCTGGCGATCTGGCAGGCGCTGCCCAAGGTGCTGGAGCAGCTGGCCGGTCACCCGGGCGTGCGGGTCCTGCTGCTCACCGGCGCCGGCAACACCTTCAGCGCGGGCGCGGACATCGCCGAACTCTCCGAGGTGTACGGCGATCCGGACCGCGCGGAGGCCTACCACGCGACCAACGTCGCCGCCGAGGAGGCGCTGGCGGCCTTCCCGCACCCGACCCTCGCCGTGGTGCACGGCGCCTGCGTCGGCGGCGGCTGCCAGCTGGCCGTCGCCTGCGACCTGCGGTTCGTCGCCGAGGACGCCCGGCTCGGGATCACCCCGGCCAAGCTCGGCGTGGTCTACTCGGCGGTGCCGACCGTACGGCTGGCCCGGCTGATCGGCCCGGCCCGGGCCAAGTACCTGCTGTTCTCCGGCGAGTTGGTGACCGGCCGGGACGCGCTGCCGCTCGGCCTGGCCGAACGCGTCCTGCCGGACGCCGAACTGGACGCCACCGCACTGGACTTCGCCCGGCTGCTGACCCGCCGCTCGACCCAGACCATCGGCGCGGCCAAGGCCGTCCTGGACGCCCCGCCCGAGCGGGCCGACGAGGTCCTGGCCCCCTGGCTGCTCCGCTCCCGGGACGGCTCCGACGTCCGCGAGGGCCTGGCCGCCTTCCTGGAGAACCGCCCCGCCCGCTTCTGACCGCCCCGACCACTTCTGACCGCCCCGACCGGACGGCCGCCCGCCGACGGGCGGCCCCACCGGCCCCCGTACGATCATCCGGCCGGAACCCGTCCGCCCCCGCACTTCCCCGGAGCACCCACCCCGATGACGACCGAGGCCGAGGCCGCGCCCGCCCCCACCCCCCGGACGACCTGGGCCCGCCGCATCACCGACGGCCTGGAGCCGAAGAACGTGATCATCGCGTTGCTCCCGCTGCTGGGCGGCCTCCGCTACGGCCGGCCGGGCATCGGCTGGGCGCTGTTCGCGATCGTGTTCGCCGCCGTCGTCCCCACCCTGATCATCCGGTACGGCATGCGCAAGGGCACCGTGGCGGACCGGCACGTCGGCCAGCGGCGGCGCCGGCTGACCGTCCTCCCGCTCATCATGGGCTCGGTGCTGCTCGGCTTCGGGGTGATGATCGGGCTGGACGCCCCGGCCGACCTGACCGCGCTGGTGCTGGCGATGTTCGCCTCGCTGATCCCGATCCTGGTGATCACCACCTGGTGGAAGGTCTCCGTGCACACGGCCGTGGCCACCGGCGCGGTGGTCTGCCTCGCGATCGCGCTCGGCCCGCTCTGGCTGCTGCTCGCCCCGCTGGTCCCGGTGATCGGGTGGTCCCGGGTGGTGCTGCGGGACCACACCACCGCGCAGACCGTCGTCGGCGCGGTGGTCGGCGCGCTCACCGCCGGGCTCACCTTCTGGGCCGCCCGCTGACGGACGGCCTCCGGAGCGGCCGGCGGGCCGGCTAGCGGATCGGCATGCCCGAGATCGCCCGGGCGATCACCAGCCGCTGGATCTCGCTGGTGCCCTCGAAGATCGAGTAGATCGCGCTGTCCCGGTGCATCCGCTCCACCGGGTACTCCCGGGTGAAGCCGTTGCCGCCGAGGATCTGCATCGCCTGCGCGGTCACGTACTTGGCCGTCTCGCCCGCGTACAGCTTGGACATCGAGCCCTCGGCCGCGGTGAACGGCTGGTTGTTGACCGCCATCCAGGAGGCCCGCCACACCAGCAGCCGGGCCGCGTCGATCCGGGTCCGCATGTCGGCGAGCTGGAAGGCCACGCCCTGGTTGTCGATGATCGGCCGGCCGAACTGCTCGCGGGTCCGCGCGTAGTCCAGCGCCACCTCGTACGCGGCCCGGGCGATGCCGATCGCCTGCGCGCCGACGGCCGGGCGGGAGGCCTCGAAGGTGGCCATCGCCGCGTTGCCCCGGCCCCCCGCGCGCTTGACGCCCTCGCGGGCCCGGGCGAGGCGCTCGTCCAGCTTCTCCTTGCCGCCGAGCAGGCAGCTGCCGGGTACCCGGACGCCGTCCAGCACCACCTCGGCGGTGTGCGAGGCGCGGATGCCGTGCTTCTTGAACTTCTGGCCCTGGCTCAGCCCCGGGGTGCCCGGCGGGACGACGAAGGAGGCCTGGCCCTTGGCGCCGAGCGCCGGGTCGACGGTGGCGACCACCACGTGGACGGCGGCGATCCCGCCGTTGGTGGCCCAGGTCTTGGTGCCGTTCAGCACCCACTCGTCCCGGGCCTCGTCGTACACCGCCCGGGTGCGCAGCGCGGAGACGTCGGAGCCGGCGTCCGGCTCGGAGGAGCAGAAGGCGGCCACCTTGACGTCCTCCGGGGTGCCGAACATCTGCGGGGTCCAGGTGCCGATCTGCTCGTCGGTGCCGTTGGCCAGCACCGCGACGGCGGCCAGGGTGGTGCCGACGATGGACAGCCCGATGCCCGCGTCGCCCCAGAAGAGCTCCTCCATGGCGATCGGGATGCCGACGCCGGAGGGGTCGAAGTACTGCTGGGCGTAGAAGTCCAGCGAGTAGATGCCGAGCTTGGCGGCCTCCTGGATGACCGGCCAGGGGGTCTCCTCGCGCTCGTCCCACTCGGCCGCGGCCGGTCGCATCACGTCGGCGGCGAAACCGTGCAGCCAGTCGCGTACGGCGAGCTGGTCCGCGCCCGGGTCCAGCGAGAACGTGCTGCTCATGGGGCATGCCTCCGAAGACGTGTGCGGCCGACCGGGGTGTTACCTCGGGTAACATCGTCGGAGTCTGCTACTGATTGGTAACCGGTGTCAACGCCCACGCAGACCGCCGTCGAACCCGATCCGAGGAGCAGCGCATGTCCCGAGAGCCCCGCCGCGAGCAGCTGCTCAACGCCGCCGACCGGGTCATCCAGCGCGAGGGGCCGGGCGCCAGCATGAACGCCATCGCCGCCGAGGCCGGCATCACCAAGCCGATCCTCTACCGCCACTTCGGCGACCGGAACGGCCTGATCAGAGCCCTGACCGAGCGCCACACCAGCGGGCTGCTGGCCGCCGTCCGGGCCGCCCTCGCCGAGCCGCTGGAGCGCCGCGACCGGGTCGAGCACGTGCTGGACACCTACCTCGCCGGGATCGAGGCCCGCCCCCAGGTCTACCGGCTGCTCACCCACCCCGAGCCGGGCGACCCGAGCGGCGCCGGCAACGCGCTCGCCCCCGCGCTCCGGCAGATCGCCGAGGAGATCACCCGGGCCGTGCAGAGCCAGGTCGACCTCGGCGCCGACCGCGACCTGCTCGCCGAGGCCTGGGGCCGGGGCATCACCGGCATGGTGCTGGCCGCCGGGGACTGGTGGCTGGAGGCCAGGCCCTGCTCGCGCACCCGGATGGTGCAGGCGCTGGCCGACCTGCTCTGGGGGCGGCTGGCCGCCGCCGCGGACCTGCCGACCGCCGTCCTGCCGCCCGCGCCGGAACCGTCCGCCGGCTGAACGGGCCGCCGCCGGAACCCGTCCATCGCCCGAACTCTTGTGCCGCGCACGGCAGTCCGGGCATCATCGGGCCCCACCCCCACCCCCGCCGTGCGAGGTCCCCGATGCGCCTGCGCCGCACCGCCGCCGCCCTGCTGCTCGCCGCCACCGCCGTCCTCACCGCCGTCGCCCCAGCCGCCCCGGCGGCTCCCGCCGCCCCCGCCTCGGCCCACGGCGGCCCGCCGGACCGCTTCCCCACCGGCACCGCCACCGCCGCCGACGGCCGCACCGCCCTCACCGACGCCCAGGGCCGCCGGCTGCGCCTGCACGGCTTCAACCTCGACAAGTACGCCGAGGCCACCGCGGCCGACCTCGACTCCGTCGCCGCCCAGGGCTTCACCCTGGTCCGGCTGCCGGTCTCCTGGACCAGGCTGGAGCCCGAGCGCGGCCACCTCGACCCCACCGAACTGCACCGCGTCCAGCGGCTCCTCGACCGGGCCGACCGGCTGGGCCTGCTGGTCCTGGTCGACCTCCACCAGGACGTCTACGGGCCGAAGTTCGGCGGCGGCACCAACGGCATCCCCGTCTGGGCCACCCGGGACGACGACCTGCCGTTCACCCCGGACCCGGACGACTGGTTCGCCGGCTACTTCCAGCCCGCCGTCCAGGCCGCCTTCCGGCACCTCTACGACGACCCCGACCTGCGCGCCTGGCAGGCCGACTTCTACACCCGGCTCGCCCGCGAACTGCGCGGCCACCGCTCGCTGTTGGGCTACGACCTGTTCAACGAGCCGTTCGGCCCGGTGGACGGCGACCCGAGCGACCCGGCCGTGCTGGCCGCCGCCTCCGCCAGGCTGGAGGAGGGCCGGCTCCCGGACATGTACCGCCGCCTGATCGCCGCCGTGCGCCGGGTCGACTCCCGCTCCTGGCTGTTCGTCGAGCCGACCGTGCTGGTCGGCCAGGGCGTGCCCACCCACCTGCCCGGTT
This sequence comes from Kitasatospora sp. NPDC004799, assembly GCF_040609095.1. Taxonomy (NCBI): domain Bacteria; kingdom Bacillati; phylum Actinomycetota; class Actinomycetes; order Kitasatosporales; family Streptomycetaceae; genus Kitasatospora; species Kitasatospora sp. NPDC004799. The sequence goes on along the minus strand of NZ_JBEXJK010000219.1, from coordinate 6,868 downwards.
TCGCCGACCCGCGCCCCGGCGCACCCCGGATCGGCTACGCGCCGCACTTCTACGACACCGCGGTCGAGGGCGGCGCCGACTGGGACCCGGCCGGCGGCTTCGTCGAGCGGTACACCGCCGCGGTCACCGGCTACCCGGCCGCCCACGGTCTGCCCGTCCTGGTCGGCGAGTGGGGCCCGCCGAACTCCCGCACCCCGGGCAACACCGAGCTGGTCCGCCGCCAGGTGGCCGCGATGGACGGCTTCGCCGAGGGCTGGACGATGTGGTACTGGTGCCGGGGCAACGGCGGCTACTGCGCGCTCGACCCGGCCGGCCGTCCCGCCCCCGGCGACGAGCCCGCCTTCGGCCCGTACCCGGTGGCCGTCGCGGGCACGGACCTCCGCACGGACGCCCGCACCGACGGCACCGCCGTCAGCTGGCGCGCCGACGGCACCGGGCGCGCCGGCGAACTCCTGCTGCCCCCGGCCGCGTTCCCGCGCGGCGCCCGGGTCGCCGTCTCCCCCGCCGGAGCCCGGGTCGAGGTCGAGCAGCCGACGGACGGGCGCGCGGGGACGGTACGCGTCCGGCTCCCGCACGCCCGCCCGGGCACGGTCGTGACGGTCTCGCTCACCGCGAACTGAGCGCGACGGCCGCAGAACCGGGCACGACGCTCACACCAGTCCCCGGCGGACCAGCAGCGGCCCGGTCTCCGGCGCCCGGCCGACCACCGCGCGGAAGGACTCCAGCGGGTCCCGGCTGAACCCGCGCGCCAGCAGCTCGCGCCGGAACAGCTCGCCGCTCTCCCGCACCGGGCGGCCGTTGGTCTCGAACCACTGCACGGTGTCGGCGTCCAGCACCTCCGACCAGATGTACGCGTAGTACGCCGCGCTGTAGCCGCTGGAGAAGACGTGCTGGAAGTAGCCCGTCCGGTAGCGCGGCGGAACGGCGTCCACCGCGATCCCGGCCTCGGCCAGCGCCCGCGCCTCGAACTCCTCGGCGTCCGCGATCTCCTCGCCCCGCGGCGCGGTGTGCCACGCCCAGTCCAGCAGGGTGGCCGCCAGGTACTCCACCGTCCGGAAGCCCTGCCCGAAGCCCTCGGCCGCCGCCATCCGCTCGACCAGCTCGGCCGGCAGCGGCTCCCCGGTCTCGTGGTGGCGGGCGTAGTTGGCCAGCACCTCCGGCCGGACCATCCACATCTCGTTGACCTGCGAGGGGAACTCGACGAAGTCCCGGGGCACCGAGGTGCCGGAGAACAGCGGGTAGCGCACGTCCGAGAACAGCCCGTGCAGCGCGTGCCCGAACTCGTGGAACAGCGTGCGCACCTCGTCCCAGGACATCAGCGCCGGCTCGCCGGGCGCCGGGTGCGGGATGTTGAGGGTGTTCTGCACCACCGGCCGCTTCCCGGTCAGCCCGGACTGGTCCACCATCGCGTCCATCCAGGCGCCGCCGCGCTTGGAGGCGCGGGCGAAGAAGTCGGCGACGAAGAGGCCGAGCGCGGTGCCGTCCTCCTCGAACACCTCGAACACCCGCGCGTCCGGGTGGTGCGCCGTCAGGTCCGGCCGCTCGGTGAAGGTCACCCCGTACGCGAGGTTCGCGGCGAAGAACACGCCGTCCCGCAGCACCCGCTCCAGCTCGAAGTACGGGCGCAGCGCCGCCGCGTCCACCTGGTAGGAGCTCTGCCGGACCTTCTCCGAGTAGTACGCCCAGTCGTGCGCGGCGATCTCCTCGATCCCGTCCGCGGCGGCCGCCCGGGCCAGCTCCGCGGCCTCCCGGCGGGCGTTGGCCACCGCCGGCTCCACCAGCCGGGCCAGCAGCGCGGAGACCGCCTCGACGGTGCCGGCCGTCTCGTCCGCCACCACGTACGCGGCGTGGCTCGGGTACCCCAGCAGCGCGGCCCGCTCGGCGCGCAGCGCGGCCGTCCGGATCGCCACCGGGCCGTTGTCCGCGATGCCCCGGCCGAGCGAGGCGGCGAGCAGCCGCTCGCGCACCGAGCGGTCGGTGAGCTGGGCCAGCGCGGGCTGGACGGAGGTGTTCTGCAGGCTCAGCACGTACTTGCCGTCGTGGCCGAGCACCCGGGCGTTCTCCGCGGCGGCGGAGACCGCGCCCTCGGACAGCCCGGCCAGCTCCTCGGCCGAGTCCAGCACCAGCGCGGCGGCTCGGGTGTCGGCGTTCACGTTCTGCTGGAAGGTGGTGCCGAGCGCGGCGAGTTCGGCGTTCAGCTCGCGCAGCCGGGCCTGCTCGGCCTCGCCCAGCCGGGCGCCGGAGCGGACGAAGGCGGTGTACCGGCGCTCCAGCAGGCGCAGCGACTCCGGGTCCAGGCCGAGCCCGGCGCGCTCCTGGTACAGCGCCTCGATCCGGGCGAACAGCGCGAGGTCCAGGTGGATCGCGTCGTGGTGGGCGGCGAGCAGCGGGCTCACCTTCGCCTCCACCTCGTCCAGCACGTCGGTGGTGTCCGTGGAGGACACGTGGCGGAACACCGCGTCGACCCGGCGCAGCAGCTCCCCGGAGCGCTCCAGGGCCACCACGGTGTTCTCGAAGGTCGGCAGGCTCCCGTCGGCGGTGATCGCCGCGATCTCGGCCAGCTGCTCGGCCATCCCCCGCTCGTACGCGGGCAGGTAGTGCTCCTCGCGGATCTCGGCGAACGGCGGGAGCTCGTAGACCAGCGGGCTGGCCTGGAAGAACGGGTTCTCGGTCATTTCGCGAACCCTACGCCGTGCCACCCGCCCTGCCCACGGGCTTTACCGCCCGCTCCGGTCGCCCGCCCGCCGCCCGTTGTCGTACCCACCGGTTAACGTCGACCCCGCGGACCCGTCGGTCACGGGCCCGCAGCCCGTACCCGTACCGTCCCGCACGCCCGACCGCGCGCCGGAGAGGAGCAGCACCCGTGGCCCCCAGGACCGCCCTCGCGCCCGACCCGCACGGCCCCGGCGGCCGGCTCCAGCCGCTGGACGACGCGGGTGCCCCGCTCGGCCCGCCGGAGGCCGTCCGCGACCTCGCCGCCGCCGTCGCCGCCCGGGAGGCCGCCGGGCGTCCGCGCTGGGTCTGGGCCGCCGCCGACTCCGGGTACGCCCCGCTGCTGCCGCACCTGCCCGACCGGCTCGCCCGCTGCCACGACCTGCGGCTGGTCGAGGCACTGCTGCTGGCACACGAGGGCCGGTTCGGCGCACCGCGCTCGCTCGGCGCCGCCTGGTCCCGGCTGCGCGGACTGCCCGTCCCGGAGGACCTGCCCGAGCCCGGCCTGGCCGAGGCGGACGGCGGCCAGGACACCCTGTTCGCCCCCGACCGGCTGCAACTTCCGCCCGGCGCCGACCCGCTGGCGGCCGTGGTCGCCGTCCACGCCGAACAGCAGCGCCGGATCGCCGCCATCGCCGACCCGGGTGCCCGGCAGCGGTTCCGGCTGCTGGTCGCCGCCGAGTCGGCCGGCGCCCTGGTGGCCGCCGAGATGGCCCACGACGGGCTGCCCTGGCGGGCCGACGTCCACGACCGGCTGCTGACCGACCTGCTCGGCCCCCGCCCGACCGTCCCCGGCACCCAGCCCAGGGTCCTCGCCGAGCTCGCCGTCGACCTCCAACGGGCCCTCGGCGCCAAGCCGTTCAACCCCGACTCGCACACCCAGGTGCTGCGCGCCTTCGCCGAGGCGGGCCTCCAGCTCGGCTCCACCCGCTCCTGGGAGCTCAAGAACATCGACCACCCGGCCGCGCGGCTGCTGATCCGCTACAAGGAGCTGTCCCGGATCCACGTCGCGCACGGCTGGGCCTGGCAGGACGCCTGGGCCCGCGGCGGCCGGTTCCGGCCCGAGTACGTGGTCGGCGGCGTGGTCTCCGGCCGCTGGGCCAGCCGCGGCGGCGGCGCCCTGCAGATCCCGCGCATCCTGCGCCGCGCCGTGGTCGCCGACCCGGGCTGGCTGCTGGTGGTCGCCGACGCCGCCCAGCTGGAGCCCCGGGTGCTCGCCGCGCTCTCCCAGGACGCCGGGCTGGCCCGCACCGCCGCCGGCGGCGACCTGTACGAGGCGCTCGCCGCCCACGCCTTCCAGGGCGACCGCGACAAGGCCAAGCTCGGCCTGCTCGGCGCCATGTACGGGCAGACCAGCGGCGACATCGGCCCGCTGCTGAACACCCTGCACCGCCGCTACCCGGCCGCGATGGGCTACGTCGAGGCCGCCGCCCGCACCGGCGAGGACGGCGGCGTGGTCGCCTCCCGGCTCGGCCGGGTCTGCCCGCCGGCCTCCGCCGACTTCCTCGACCTCACCGAGGGCGACACCGCCGGCGAGGCCGGCGGCCGCACCGCCCGGGCCCGCGGCCGCTTCACCCGCAACTTCGTCATCCAGGCCAGCGCCGCCGACTGGGCGCTGGCCCTGCTCGCCGCGCTGCGCCGCCGGCTGGGCGAACTGCCGACGGCCGGCCCGGCGGACCGCCCGCACCTGGTGTTCTTCCAGCACGACGAGGTGATCGTGCACACCCCGGCCAACCTCGCCGACGAGGTGGCCGCCGCCGTCGCCGCCGCGGGCGACGAGGCCCGCCGGCTGGTGTTCGGCGACACCCCGGTGCGCTTCCCGCTCAGCACCGCGGTGGTGGACTGCTACGCGGAGGCCAAATGAGCGGAGGCCGCGTGCTCAGAGCTTCCTGAACCCCCGCGCGTCCTCGGCCGCCGCGACCACCTCGGCCAGCCCCGCCCCGGTCGAGGCGGTGACGGCGGCGGCCACCGCGCCCTCCACGAACGGCGCGTCCACCAGCCGCACGCCCGGGCGCGGGTCGTCCTCCAGCACCGTGACGGCGGTGAGCACCGAGCTGCCGAGGTCCGGCAGCACGACCACGCCCGCCCCGGCGTCGGCCCGCGCGACGGCCCCGGCGATCAGGTCGTAACTGGTGCCGAGCCCGCCGTCCTCGGTGCCGCCCGCGACGACCACCCGCACGCCGTCCGAGGCGAGTTCGCCGAGCAGCTCGCGCAGCCCCTCCGCGAGCCGGGCGCTGTGCGAGACCAGAACAATGCCCACGTTCTCACTCATACGGCCGACCCTACGGCCGGAACCCGTCCCCCGGGAGGGTGATCGGAATCCCGCGTGTCGCACCCCGTGCCCAGCACCCCCGTCTGGCGTAGCGTCGGGTCAGCAGCGTCCGCCGCCGTAGAGGGAGCGAAGAGCGTTGAAGAAGCTGATCAACACCCCGGAGAGCGTCCTGGAGGACGCGCTGGCCGGAATCGCCGCCGCCCATCCGGAGCTGACGGTGGACGTCCCCAACCGGGTGATCACCCGGGCCGCCCGCCCGGCCGGCCCCAAGGTCGCGCTGATCTCCGGCGGCGGCTCCGGCCACGAGCCGCTGCACGGCGGCTTCGTCGGCCCCGGCATGCTCGACGCCGCCTGCCCCGGCGAGGTGTTCACCTCGCCCGTCCCGGACCAGATGCTGGCCGCCGCCAAGGCCGTGGAGAGCGGCGCCGGCGTGGTCTTCATCGTGAAGAACTACACCGGCGACGTGATGAACTTCGAGCTCGCCGCCGAACTCGCCGCCGAGGAGGGCCTGGAGGTCCGCACCGTCCTGGTCAACGACGACGTCGCCGTGGAGGACTCCACCTGGACGGCCGGCCGCCGCGGCACCGGGGCGACCGTCCTGGTCGAGAAGACGGCCGGCGCCCTCGCCGAACGCGGCGCCCCGCTGGACGAGGTCGCCGCCCTGGGCGAGCGCGTCAACGCCGCCTCCCGCTCCTTCGCGATCGCCCTCACCGCGGCCACCGTCCCGGCCGCCGGCAAGCCCGGCTTCGACCTGCCCGAGGACGAGATCGAGGTCGGCGTCGGCATCCACGGCGAGCCCGGCCGCCGCCGCGAGAAGCTCCGCCCGGCCCGCGAGCTGGCCGCCGAGGTGGTCGACACCGTCCTCACCGACCACCACCTCACCCCCGGCGACGAGGTGATCGCCCTGCTCAACGGCCTGGGCGCCACCCCACTGCTGGAGCTGTACGTGGTCTACGGCGAGGTCGCCGCCAGGCTCGCCGAGCGCGGCATCACGGTGGCCCGCAGCCTGGTCGGCAACTACGTCACCAGCCTGGACATGGCGGGCTTCTCGCTCACCCTCACCAAGGCCGACGCCCAACTGCTGGAACTCTGGGACGCCCCGGCCGACACCCCCGCCCTCAAGCGGGCCTGAGGAGGATCGCGATGGACTTCGACACCCCGCTGGCCGAGGCCTGGATCCGCGCGATCGCCGCCGCCGTCGAGAAGGAGCAGGCCCGGCTCACCGAACTGGACTCCGCGATCGGCGACGGCGACCACGGCAGCAACCTCCAGCGCGGATTCGCCGCCGCCCTCGCGGCCCTCGACGGCCTCCCACCGACCGGCCCCGGCGCCGTCCTCACCAAGACCGGCACCACCCTCATCTCCAAGGTCGGCGGCGCCTCCGGCCCCCTCTACGGCAAGGCCTTCCGCGCCATCGGCGCCGCCCTCCCCGAACCGGCCGGCCCGGCCGCCCTCGCCGAAGCCCTGTCGGCCGGCCTGGACGCCATCCGCGCCCTCGGCAAGGCCCAACCCGGCGACAAGACCATCGTGGACGCCTGGACCCCGGCCCTCGCCGCCTTCCGCACCGCAGCCGCCACCGGCGCCACCCTCCCCCAAGCCGCCGCAGCCGCCGCCGACGCCGCCGACCAGGGCGCCCGCGACACCACCCCCCTCCAGGCCCGCAAGGGCCGCGCCTCCTACCTCGGCGAACGCAGCATCGGCCACCAGGACCCCGGCGCCACCTCCACCGCCCTCATCTTCCGCACCCTCGCCGACATCACCACCCCCTGAGCCCCCCACCCACCCACCCCACCCCTCCCACCGCGAGAGCGACCCGCACCGGCAGGGGGGGCGCAGGGGGGGGGAGCGGAGAGGGGCCTGGCGGGTGATTTTCAGACTGGCTAC
>NZ_JBEXJK010000218.1:0-14015 GCF_040609095.1 Kitasatospora sp. NPDC004799 | reverse complement strand
GCCGGTCCCGCGCGGCGCCGGGCGTCCGCCGCGAAGGCACCCGCCGAGCCGGCCGGCCAGGCCGCCGGACGGGCCTCCGGCCGGGCCGCCGCGAAGCCCGTCGGCAAGCCGTCCGCCAAGCCCGCCACCAAGACCGCCACCAAGCCCTCCGCCCGCAAGACGACAGAGAGCGACACCGTGATCGGCCGCATCCCCGTCCTGGACGTCAGTCCCCTCGTCGACGCCGGCCGCCGCCCGGCCAAGGCCGTCGTCGGCGAGACCTTCCTGGTCACCGCGACCGTCTTCCGCGAGGGCCACGACGCCGTCAACGCCAACGTGGTGCTGCGCGACCCGCGCGGCCGCAGCGGCCCGTGGACGCCGATGCGCGAGCTGGCCGAGGGCACCGACCGCTGGGGCGCGTACGTCACCCCGACCGCGCCCGGCCGCTGGTCGTACCTGGTGGAGGCGTGGAGCGACCCGATCGCCACCTGGCGCCGGACCGCCTCGGTGAAGCTGCCCGCCGGGATCGACACCGCCCTGGTCCTGGAGGAGGGCGCCCGGCTGTTCGAGCAGGCCGCGGCCGGCGTGCCGAAGCGGGAGGGCCGCGCCGACGTGCTGGCCGCCGCCGACGCGCTGCGCGACCCGACCATGCCGCCGCTCTCCCGGCTGGCCGCCGCGCTCGCCCCCGAGGTGCTGGAGCCGTTGACCCGCCACCCGCTGCGCGAGCTGCTCAGCGCCTCCCGCCCGCTGCCGCTCCAGGTGGACCGCGAGCGCGCGCTGTTCGGCTCCTGGTACGAGTTCTTCCCCCGTTCGGAGGGGGCCGTGGTGGACCCGTCCGGCGTCGAGCCGCCGCGTTCGGGCACCCTGCGCACCGCCGCCGAGCGGCTGCCGGCCGTCGCCGCGATGGGCTTCGACGTGGTCTACCTGCCGCCGGTCCACCCGATCGGCCGAGCCTTCCGCAAGGGCCCGGACAACACCCTGACGGCCGGTCCGCACGACGTCGGCTCGCCCTGGGCGATCGGCTCCCCCGAGGGCGGCCACGACGCCGTCCACCCGGACCTCGGCACGATCGAGGACTTCGACCACTTCGTCGCCGAGGCCCGGGCGCTGCACCTGGAGGTGGCGCTGGACTTCGCGCTCCAGTGCTCCCCGGACCACCCCTGGGTGAACAAGCACCCGGAATGGTTCAGCCACCGCGCGGACGGCACCATCGCGTACGCCGAGAATCCGCCGAAGAAGTACCAGGACATCTATCCGATCAACTTCGACCAGGACATGGACGGAATCGTCAAGGAAACCATCCGGATCCTCCGCTTCTGGATGTCGCACGGCATCCGGATCTTCCGGGTCGACAACCCGCACACCAAGCCGGTGGTGTTCTGGGAGAAGGTGCTCGCCGACGTCGCCCGGACCGACCCGGACGTCCTGTTCCTGGCGGAGGCCTTCACCCGCCCGGCGATGATGCACACCCTGGCGAAGATCGGTTTCCACCAGTCGTACACGTACTTCACCTGGCGCACCACCAAACCGGAACTCACCGAGTACCTCACCGAACTCAGCGGTGACGCCGCCGCCCACATGCGGCCCAACTTCTTCGCCAACACCCCGGACATCCTGCACGCGTACCTCCAGCACGGCGGCCGGGCCGCCTTCGCGGTCCGCGCGGTGCTCGCCGCCACACTCTCCCCCAGCTACGGCGTCTACGCCGGCTACGAGCTGTACGAGAACGAGCCGGCCCACCCGGGCTCCGAGGAGTACCTGCACTCGGAGAAGTACGAACTGCGCCCGCGCGACTGGAGCCGCACCGACACCCTGGCCCCGCTGCTGACCGTGCTGAACCGGCTGCGCCGCCGCCACCCCGCCCTCCAGCAGCTGCGCGACCTGCGCTTCCACCCCACCGACAACGACCAGGTGCTCGCCTACTCCAAGACCGCGACCACCCCCGAGGGGCTCACCGACCAGGTCATCACCGTGGTGAACCTCGACCCGCACCACGCCCAGGAGGCCACCGTCACCCTCGAAGGCGACGGCCCGTACGCGGTGCACGACGAGCTCACCGGCGCCGTCTACACCTGGGGCCGGCACAACTACGTCCGGCTCGATCCCTCAGCCGAGCCGGCTCACCTCCTCACGGTTCGGAGGAACCCAGCGTGACAGTGAACGAGCCCGTCCCCGACACCTTCCCCGAGACCTCGAAGAAGAAGCTCGACCCCGAGTGGTTCAAGCGTGCGGTCTTCTACGAGGTGCTGGTGCGGTCCTTCCAGGACAGCAACGGCGACGGGGTCGGGGACCTCAAGGGGCTCACGGCCAAGCTCGACTACCTCCAGTGGCTCGGGATCGACTGCCTCTGGCTCCCCCCGTTCTTCGCCTCCCCGCTGCGCGACGGCGGGTACGACGTCTCCGACTACACCTCGGTGCTGCCGGAGTTCGGCGACCTCGCCGACTTCATGGAGTTCGTCGACGCCGCGCACGCCCGCGGCATGCGCATCGTCATCGACTTCGTGATGAACCACACCAGCGACCAGCACCCGTGGTTCCAGGCCTCCCGGTCGGACCCGGACGGGCCGTACGGCGACTTCTACATGTGGGCCGACGACGACAAGCAGTACCCGGACGCCCGGATCATCTTCGTCGACACCGAGACCTCCAACTGGACCTACGACCCGGTCCGCAAGCAGTACTTCTGGCACCGCTTCTTCTCCCACCAGCCGGACCTCAACTACGACAACCCCCGGGTCCAGGACGAGATGATCGCCGGGCTGCGGTTCTGGCTCGACCTCGGCATCGACGGCTTCCGGCTGGACGCGGTGCCGTACCTGTTCGCCCGCGAGGGCACCAACTGCGAGAACCTGCCGGAGACCCACGAGTTCCTCCAGCGGGTCCGCAAGGAGATCGACGCCAACTACCCGGACACCGTGCTGCTCGCCGAGGCCAACCAGTGGCCGGAGGACGTCGTCGACTACTTCGGCGACTTCGCCTCGGGCGGCGACGAGTGCCACATGGCGTTCCACTTCCCGGTGATGCCGCGGATCTTCATGGCGGTGCGCCGGGAGTCCCGCTACCCGGTGTCGGAGATCCTCGCCAAGACCCCGCGGATCCCCGGCGGCTGCCAGTGGGGCATCTTCCTGCGCAACCACGACGAGCTGACCCTGGAGATGGTCACCGACGAGGAGCGCGACTACATGTACGCGGAGTACGCCAAGGACCCGCGGATGCGCGCCAACGTGGGCATCCGCCGCCGGCTCGCCCCGCTGCTGGAGAACGACCGCAACCAGATCGAGCTGTTCACCGCCCTGCTGCTCTCCCTGCCCGGCTCGCCGGTCCTCTACTACGGGGACGAGATCGGCATGGGCGACAACATCTGGCTCGGCGACCGGGACGGCGTGCGCACCCCGATGCAGTGGACCCCGGACCGCAACGCGGGTTTCTCCTCCGCCGACCCGGGCAGGCTCAGTCTGCCGCCCATCATGGACCCGGTGTACGGCTATCAGGTGACCAACGTCGAGGCGCAGCAGAGCAGTTCGAGTTCGCTGCTGCACTGGACGCGTCGCATGATCGAGATCCGCAAGCTCAATCCGGCGTTCGGCCTCGGAAGCTACGCCGAACTGCCCTCCAGCAACCCCGCCGTGCTGGCCTTCGTGCGCGAGCACGAGGGGGACCTGGTCATGTGCGTGAACAACTTCTCGCGGTTCGCGCAGCCGACCGAGCTGGACCTGCGGCAGTACGGCGGACGGTACCCGGTCGAGCTGATCGGCGGGGTGCGCTTCCCGTCGATCGGCGAGTGGCCGTACCTGCTCACCCTGGCCGGGCACGGCTTCTACTGGTTCCAGCTCCGGCAGCCCCCGCGCCTGAGCGGGACCAGGCGGTCGAAGTAACGATCCGCCGTCCACCGGCGTGAACAGCACCACCAGACCCTCCGGGGGCGCGAGTTGAACCCCCGCGCCCCCGGAGTTCTCTGCACCACCGCGTACGGAGAACAGCCCAACGGCCACCCACACGAAGGCGTGACACCCGAGCCCCGCTCGCGTGCCGCGACCGCCGCGCCGCCGCAATCCGGAAGACTGACGGACCCGGCCACGACCCGTCGGGCAGTCCGCGTGCTTCCGGGGAAAGGGAGCCATGTCCGAAACCTCCCGTTCTCAAGCCCACCTCCAGGACGATCCCGACGGCTCCGGCGCCGCGGGCACCCGGGGCACCGGGACCCGGAGAACCGCCGTGGGCGTCAGCGAACTCGTCCAGGCCGCCCTGCCGCTGATCGCCGGGTGGCTGCCCACCCAGCGCTGGTACGCCGGCAAGGGGCGGCCGATCACCGGCCTCACGCCGGTGGTCGGCACCCCGCTGCAGGTCGGCGACCCCGCCCTGCTGCACCTGCTGCTACGGGTCGAGCACGCCACCACGGCCGGCGCCCCGCACGGCGACATCTACCAGCTGCTGCTCGGCATCCGCTCGGGCGGGCTCGGGGACATCGAGCCCGGCGCCGTGCTCGGCCGGCTCAGCCAGGGGCCGTACGACGGCGCGACCCTCTACGACGCGGTGCACGACCCGGAGCTCACCGGGCGGCTGCTGGAACACCTGGCCACCGGCGACCGCTTCGGCGCGCTGTCCTTCCGCCGCACCCCCGGCTCCGGGCTGCCCGCCAACCTCCCCGGCCGGGCCTCCACCGCCGAGCAGTCCAACAGCTCGGTCATCTACGGCACCTCGTACATCCTCAAGCTGTTCCGCCGCATCCACCCCGGCACCAATCCGGACCTCGAACTCTCGCTCGCGCTCTCCCGGGCCGGCTCCACCCGCATCCCCCGGGTCGCCGCCTGGTTCGAGAGCCGGATGGAGCGCGCCGAGCCCGCCACCCTCGGACTGCTGCAGCGCTACCTCCCGGACGCCGAGGACGGCTGGGAGCTCTCGCTCGACCAGGTCGGCCGGCTCAAGGGCGACCGCTCCCCCGGCAACTTCGCCATCGAGGCGCACCGGCTCGGCCGGGCCACCGCCGAGGTGCACCGGGTGCTGGCCCGCTCGATGCCGGTCGCCCGGCTCGACCGCACCCAGACCGGGCGGCTGGCCGGCGCGATGGCCGACCGGCTGGACAGCGCCGTCGCCGCCGTCCCCGGGCTGCTGCGCTTCCGGGCCGCGCTGCGCACCGCCTTCCAGCAGCTCGCCGACGCCCACCCGGACGGCCTGCCGGTCCAGCGCATCCACGGCGACCTGCACCTCGGGCAGGCGATGCGCACCCCGCACGGCTGGGTGCTGCTGGACTTCGAGGGCGAGCCGGCCAAGTCGGTGAACGAGCGCCGCGAGCCGCAGCCGGCCCTGCGCGACGTCGCCGCGATGCTGCGCTCCTTCGACTACGCGGCCGCCCACCTGCTGGCCGGCGGCCCGGTCGACCCGGAACTGGCCCACCTGGCCGCCGCCTGGGCCCAGCGCAACCGCACCGCCTACTGCGCCGGCTACACCGCCGGCGGCGGCGCCGACCCGGCCGCCTCGCCGGAGCTGATGCGCGCGCTGGAGATCGACAAGGCGGTGTACGAGGTGGTGTACGAGGCCCGGCACCGGCCGAGCTGGCTGCCGATCCCGCTGGCCGCGATCAACCGGCTGGCCCTGTCCGTCTGACCCCGCTTCCCGACTCCTGCTCCCCGATCACCCGTTGACGATCCCCGCTGACGATCCCCCGCTTCCGGTCCCGCACCTCCTGTTCCCGCCCGCAGGAGTCCGCCCACCCCCGTCCCAGGAGGACCCCGCCGTGACGCCGATCGACCCGACCGGCCGCCCCACCCGCCCCGTACCGGCCACCTTCCTGGCCGGACCGCTCCCCGCCGAGGGGCGGGCGGCCGAAGGGCCGGCCGCCGATGGGCGCGCCGGCCACGAGCGCGCGGCGCGCCGGGCGTCCGAGGAGGCGGAGGGGGCCGCCGGCACCGGCCCGGAGCCCCCGGCCGCCCGCCCGCCCGCAGCCGACGACGGGCCGGGGGGCGGGCGACCGGCCCCCACCGGGGCGCTGCGGCTGCCCGAGGCGCCGCTGCCGCCGGCCGAGGTGGACCGGCTGGTCGGCGGGCAGCACCACGACCCGCACGCCCTGCTCGGCGCACACCCGGTGCACGGCGGCACCGCGATCCGGGTGCTGCGCCCGTTCGCCGAGCGGGTGGTCGTCGAGACCGCCCACGGCCCGGCCGAACTCACCCACCAGCAGGGCGGGTTGTTCACCGGCCTGGTGGCCGGCGGCGAACCCCCGGAGTACACCCTGCTGGTGACGTACCCCGGCGGCGAGCCGCTGCGCCAGCACGACGGCTACCGCGCCGCGCCCACCCTCGGCGAGCTCGACCTGCACCTGATCTCCGAGGGCCGGCACGAGCAGCTGTGGCGGGCGCTCGGCTCGCACGTGCGCACCGTCGACGGGGTGGCCGGCACCGCCTTCGCGGTCTGGGCGCCGAACGCCGTCGGGGTGCGGCTGATCGGCGACTTCAACCACTGGGACGGCACCGGGCACCCGATGCGCTCGCTGGGCTCGTCCGGGATCTGGGAGCTGTTCGTCCCCGGCCTGGCCGAGGGCGCCTGCTACAAGTACGAGGTGCACACCCGGCAGGGCTGGACGCTGGACAAGGCCGACCCGCTGGCCCGGGCCGCCCAGTGCCCGCCCGGCACCGCCTCGGTGGTCACCTCCTCCGACTACGCGTGGCAGGACGGCGCGTGGATGGCCGACCGGGCCCGCGCCGCGCACCACCGGGCGCCGATGTCGGTGTACGAGCTGCACCTGCCGTCCTGGCGCCCGGAGCTCACCACCTACCGCGCCATCGCCGAGGAACTGCCGCGCTACCTCCAGGAGTTGAACTTCACCCACGTGGAGTTCATGCCGGTGATGGAGCACCCCTACGGCCCCTCCTGGGGCTACCAGGTGTCCGGCTACTACGCCCCCACCGCCCGGCTCGGCGGCCCGGACGACTTCCGGTACCTGGTGGACACCCTGCACCGGCACGGCATCGGCGTGATCGTCGACTGGGTGCCCGCGCACTTCCCCAAGGACGACTTCGCGCTCGCCCGCTTCGACGGCGAGCCGCTGTACGAGCCGGCCGACCCGCTGCGCGCCGAGCACCCGGACTGGGGGACGCTGGAGTTCGACTACGGCCGCAAGGAGGTGCGCAACTTCCTGGTCGCCAACGCGGTGTACTGGTGCGAGGAGTTCCACGTCGACGGCCTGCGGGTGGACGCCGTCGCCTCGATGCTCTACCTCGACTACTCCCGCGAGGGCGGCGACTGGACGCCCAACCGGTTCGGCGGCCGGGAGAACCTGGACGCGGCCGCCTTCCTCCAGGAGATGAACGCCACCGTCTACCGGCGCTGCCCGGGCGTGGTGACCGTCGCCGAGGAGTCCACCGCCTGGGACGGGGTGACCCGCCCGACCGACGCCGGCGGCCTCGGCTTCGGGCTGAAGTGGAACATGGGCTGGATGCACGACTCGCTGGTCTACATGTCCAAGGAGCCGGTGCACCGGAAGTACCACCACAACGAGATCACCTTCTCGATGGTGTACGCCTACTCGGAGAACTACGTCCTGCCGATCTCGCACGACGAGGTGGTGCACGGCAAGCGGGCGCTGGTCTCCAAGATGCCCGGCGACTGGTGGCAGCAGCGCGCCAACCACCGCGCCTACCTGGGCTTCATGTGGTCCCACCCGGGCAAGCAGCTGCTGTTCATGGGGCAGGAGTTCGCCCAGGGCGCGGAGTGGGACCACGAGCAGGGCCCGCAGTGGTGGGTGCTGGACGAGCAGTGGCCGGCCCACCAGGACCACCTCGGGGTGCGCCGGCTGGTCCGCGACCTCAACCGGCGCTACCTCGACACCCCGGCCCTGTGGGAGCTGGACACCGTCCCGGACGGCTTCCGCTGGCTCGACGGCGGCGCCGCCGAGGACAACCTGCTCTCCTTCGTCCGGTACGCGGCCGACGGCTCGCCGCTGGTCGCGGTCTGCAACTTCTCGCCGGTCGTCCGGCACGGCCACCGGGTCGGCCTGCCCCGGCTGGCGGGCCGCGACCAGCTGTGGGAGGAGGTGCTGAACACCGACGCCGAGGAGTACGGCGGCAGCGGCCTCGGCAACTCCCACCCGGTCAAGGCCGAGCCGGTGGAGCGGGACGGCCAGCCCCGCTCCGCCGAACTGGTCCTCCCGCCGCTCGCCACCCTCTGGCTCCGCCCCGCCCGCTGAGCCCCCGAGTGCCCGCCCCGCCCCGCCGGGCGGGCACTCACCCGGGACCTCCGTCCCTTGCCCGAGCCCCGCCGTTCTGCTCGCGGACGGCTGTTCGGGGTGCGAAGGTATGGTCGATATGACCACTTTCCGAGACGACGGGACGGAGACACCCACGTGGCGCGCAGCGTGTACGTGACCGGCATCGACCGGGGGGACGGCCGGCAGGCGGTCGAACTCGGGGTCATGGAACTGCTCACCCGCCAGGTGGACCGGGTCGGGGTGTTCCGTCCGCTGGTGCACGCCGCCGCGCCCGGCGCGTCCGGGTCCGACCACGTGGTCGAGCTGCTGCGCGCCCGCTACCGGATCGACCTGCCGAGCACCGAGCTGTACGGGCTCACCTACGAGGAGGCCGCCGCGCTGCGAGCCGCCCAGGGGCAGGACGAGCTGGTCTCCGCCCTGGTCGACCGCTTCCACGCGCTGGAGCGGCGCTGCCAGGCGGTGCTGGTGCTCGGCACCGACTTCGCCGACACCGGCATCCCGGACGAACTGGCCTTCAACGCCCGGCTGGCCAACGAGTTCGGCGCCGCCGTCCTGCCGGTGGTCGGCGGGCACGGCGCGGACGCCGAGACGGTGACCGCCGAGGTCCGCAACGCCCACCGGGCGTACACCGACCTCGGCTGCGAGACCCTGGCGATGATCGCCAACCGGGTCGCCCCGGGCGCCAAGCAGCGGATCCAGCGCACCCTCACCGAGAAGCTGCCGATCCCCGCCTACGTCATCCCGGAGGAGCCGGCGCTGGCCGCGCCCACCGTCGCGCAGCTGGTCGAGGCGACCGGCGCCGAGGTGCTGACCGGGGACGCCGCCGGCCTCGCCCGGGACGTGCGCGGCTATGTCTTCGGCGGCGCCATGCTGCCCACCTTCCTGGACGCGCTGACCGAGGGCGCCCTGGTGGTCACCCCCGGGGACCGCGCCGACCTGGTGATCGGCTCGCTGGCCGCGCACGCCGCCGGCGCCCCGCCGATCGCCGGCGTGCTGCTGACGCTCGGCCAGCACCCCGGTCCCAACGTGATGGCGCTGGCCGCCCGGCTCGCCCCCGGCACCCCGGTCGCGGTCGTCCCCGAGGGCAGCTGGCCGACCGCCGCCCACCTGACCCACCTGGAGGGCAAGCTCACCTCGGCCAGCCCCCGGAAGGCCGAAATCGCCCTCGGCCTGTTCGAACTGCACGTCGACACCGCCGAGTTGACCAACCGCATCGAGGTCGGCCGGTCCGAGCGGGTCACCCCGATGATGTTCGAGCACGAGCTGCTGGAGCGCGCCCGGGGCGCCCGCCGGCACGTCGTGCTGCCGGAGGGCACCGAGGAGCGGGTGCTGCGCGCCGCCGAGATCCTGCTGCGCCGCAACATCTGCGACCTCACCCTGCTCGGCGAGGTGGACGCCGTCCGCCGCAAGGCCGCGAGCCTGAGCATCGACCTCCCGGTCGACGTCCAGGCCGCCGACCGCGCCCAGGTGCGGATCGTCGACCCGGCCACCAGCCCGCTGCGCCGCCAGTTCGCCGAGCTGTACGCGAAGCTGCGCGCCCACAAGGGGATGACCGTCGAGCTGGCCCTGGACGTGGTCACCGACGTCTCGTACTTCGGCACCCTGATGGTCCAGGAGGGCATCGCGGACGGCATGGTCTCCGGCGCGGCACACTCCACCGCCGCCACCATCCGGCCCGCCTTCGAGGTGATCAAGACCTCGCCGGGCGCGTCCATCGTGTCGAGCGTCTTCTTCATGTGCCTGGCCGACAAGGTGCTGGTGTACGGCGACTGCGCGGTCAACCCCGACCCGGACGCCCAGCAGCTGGCCGACATCGCCATCCAGTCCGCCGCCACCGCCGCCCAGTTCGGGGTGGAGCCCCGGGTCGCGATGCTGTCGTACTCGACCGGCACCTCCGGCTCCGGCGCGGACGTCGACAAGGTCCGCAAGGCCACCGAGCTGGTCCGCGAGCTGCGGCCGGACATCCTGGTCGAGGGCCCGATCCAGTACGACGCGGCGGTGGACGCCCACGTCGCGGCCGCCAAGCTGCCGGGCTCCCCGGTGGCCGGGCGGGCCACCGTGCTGATCTTCCCGGACCTCAACACCGGCAACAACACCTACAAGGCGGTCCAGCGCTCGGCCGGCGCGGTCGCGGTCGGCCCGGTGCTCCAGGGGCTGCGCAAGCCCGTCAACGACCTCTCCCGCGGGGCGCTGGTGCAGGACATCGTCAACACCGTCGCGATCACCGCCATCCAGTCCCAGGACCACAAGGAGTCGAAGGCATGAGCAAGGGCACCCGCGTTCTGGTGCTGAACGCCGGCTCCTCGTCGGTGAAGTACCGGCTGATCGACATGCTGGACGGGGCCGGGCTGGCCTCCGGGCTGGTCGAGCGGATCGGCGAGGCCGGCGGGCGGCTGGTGCACACCCCGCGCACCGGCGAGCGGCGCGAGACCGTCCAGGTCTTCCCGGACCACGCCGCCGCGCTCAAGGCCGTCGCCGAGGAGCTGTCCGCCGACGGCCTCGGGCTGGACTCCCCCGAGCTCGCCGCGATCGGCCACCGGGTGGTGCACGGCGGCCTGCGGTTCACCGAGCCGACGGTGATCACCGACGAGGTGCTCAAGGAGATCCGCCGGCTGATCCCGGTCGCGCCGCTGCACAACCCGGCCAACATCACCGGCATCGAGGTGGCCCGCGCGCTGCGCCCCGACCTCCCCCAGGTAGCCGTCTTCGACACCGCCTTCCACGCCTCGATGCCCGAGTACTCGGCCCGGTACGCGATCGACCGGGCCGTCGCCGACGAGCACCGGGTGCGCCGCTACGGCTTCCACGGCACCTCGCACCAGTACGTCTCGCGGGCCACCGCCCGGCTGCTCGGCAAGGACCCGGCCGAGGTCAACGTGATCGTGCTGCACCTGGGCAACGGCGCCTCCGCCTCGGCGGTCAGCGGCGGGCGCTGCGTGGACACCTCGATGGGCCTGACCCCGCTGGAGGGCCTGGTCATGGGCACCCGCTCGGGCGACATCGACGCCGGCGTGGTGTTCCACCTGCACCGGGTCGGCGGGCTGTCCGTGGACGAGATCGACGACCTGCTCAACCGCCGCAGCGGCCTGCGCGGGCTGTGCGGCGAGAACGACATGCGCGAGATCATGCGCCGGGCCGACGAGGGGGACCCGGACGCCCGGCTGGCGTTCGACGCGTACGTCCACCGGCTGCGCAAGTACATCGGCGGCTACTACGCGGTGCTGGGCCGGGTGGACGCGATCGCGTTCACCGCGGGCGTCGGGGAGAACGCGGCGCCGGTGCGCGCGGCGGCCACCGCGGGGCTGGAGGAGCTGGGCATCGCCGTCGACCCGGAGCTGAACTCGGTGCGGTCCGGCGAGGCCCGGATCATCTCCCCCGAGTACTCCCGGGTGGCGGTGGCCGTGGTGCCCACCGACGAGGAGCTGGAGATCGCCCGACAGGCCTTCGCGCTGGTGCACCGGGAGCACCCGGAGTCCGAGGACTGACACGGAACCGTCTCACCCCTCGGAACTTTTCGTCGGCGATTCCTCCCGGTCCGTGCCGAATGCGCCCATAACACGAACGGATAGACTGATCGATATGCGCCGAGCGAAAATTGTCTGCACCCTGGGTCCGGCGACGGACTCCTACGAACAGCTGAAGGCCATCGTCGAGGCGGGCATGAACGTCGCCCGACTGAACATGAGCCACGGCAACCACGCGGACCACGAGGAGCGGTACCGCAAGGTCCGCCAGGTCTCGGAGGACACCGGCAAGGCCATCGGCGTCCTGGCCGACCTCCAGGGTCCGAAGATCCGTCTGGCGACCTTCGCCAACGGTCCGGTGACCGTCGACAACGGCGACGAGTTCACCATCACCACCGAGGACGTCCCCGGTGACCAGCACATCTGCGGCACCACCTACAAGGGCCTGCCCGGCGACGTGAAGCCCGGCGACCCGATCCTGATCAACGACGGCGTCATCGCCCTGGAGGTCGTCAGCGTCGACGGCCCGCGGGTGAAGACCGTGGTGGTCGAGGGCGGCGTGCTCTCGAACAACAAGGGCATCAACCTGCCCGGCGCGGCCGTGAACGTGCCCGCCCTGTCCGAGAAGGACAAGGACGACCTGCGCTTCGCGCTGCGCCTGGGCGTCGACATGATCGCCCTGTCCTTCGTCCGCAACGCGGACGACATCAAGGACGTCCACGAGGTCATGGACGAGGTCGGCATCCGGGTGCCGGTCATCGCCAAGATCGAGAAGCCGCAGGCCGTCGAGGCCATGGAGGAGATCGTCCTCGCCTTCGACGCCATCATGGTCGCCCGCGGCGACCTGGCCGTCGAGTACCCGCTGGAGCGGGTGCCGCTGGTCCAGAAGCAGCTGATCACCCTGGCCCGCCGCAACGCCAAGCCGGTCATCGTCGCCACCCAGATGATGGAGTCGATGATCCACGCCTCGCGCCCGACCCGCGCCGAGGTCTCGGACGTCGCCAACGCCATCCTGGACGGCGCCGACGCGGTCATGCTGTCCGCCGAGTCGAGCGTCGGCAAGTACCCGGTCGAGACCGTCCGCACCATGAGCCGGATCTGCGAGAAGGCCGAGGAGGAGCTGGTCTCCCAGGGCCTGCAGCCGCTCAACCCGGGCCGCAAGCCACGCACCCAGGGCGGCTCGGTCGCCCGCGCCGCGTGCGAGCTGGGCGACTTCCTGGACGGCAAGGCGCTGGTCGCCTTCACCAAGTCCGGTGACACCGCCCGCCGGCTGTCCCGCTACCGCTCGCCGATCCCGGTGATCGCCTTCACCCCGGACACCGCCACCCGCAACCAGCTCTCGCTGAGCTGGGGCGTCGAGGCGTACGTGACCGAGCAGGTGGCCACCACCGACGCGATGGTCGCGCAGGTCGACCGGGAGCTGCTGCGGATGGGCCGGCTCGCCGAGGGCGACACCGTCATCGTCACCGCCGGTGTGCCGGTCGGCATCCCCGGCACCACCAACATGGTGCAGGTGCACCACCTGGGCACCCGGGGCGAGTGAGCCCGCGGTAGCCGAACGCCGTCGGGGCGGTCCTCCTTCCGGAGGGCCGCCCCGACGGCGTTCCGGCCCGCGCCGCGTGTCGCCCGACCGGGGCTACTTGTCGCTGTACGGGGCGTCGTCGTTGAACAGGCGCATCCCCGGGATGTGCAGGGTGCCGCCGAACTGGCCGGCCTGCTTGGCGGTGACGCCGGTCAGCTCCAGGTCCAGCGGAATCGGGATGGCGCCGATCAGGTCGTACAGCCAGCGCGGCAGGGTGTCCGGGGTGAGGGTGATCTCGCCCAGGTCGATCGGGATCGGCAGGCCGAGCACCTTGGAGAGGTGGCCGGACAGCCGCTCCACGTACATGGTGACCGGGCCCTTGCGCATGGTCGAGGTGGTGCCGGGGCCGCCCTGGACGTGGAAGGTGACGCCGTTGCCCTCCAGGGTCGACATGTCGAGGTCGTCGATGTCGACGCTGTCGACCACGAACTTCAGGACGCGCTTGCTGCTGGTCGGGGTCTTCACGTCGTAGACGCCGTGGAAGGCCGCGCCGTGCAGGGCGAGCCGACTGGTCTTCAGGGTCCAGTTCTGCTCCGGGACGACGTGCCCGGGGGCCGCCGCCCCGGCGGTCAGGCTCCGGGCGTCCACATCGCAGTTGGGGTTCTCGGTGGGCGTGCCGGACGGCGTGGCGGACGGCGTGCCGGAGGCGCCCGCGGTGGGCGTCGCCGAGGCGTCCGCGGACGGCGCCGGCTTGGTGCTGGCCCGGCCGCTCGGCGTGGCGGTGGGCGAGGGCTCGCCGGCGGTGGGCGCGGCCGCGGGCGGCACCGTCAAGGTCGGCCTGATCACC